>AZHR01000012.1 GCA_000504625.1 alpha proteobacterium SCGC AAA240-E13 | reverse complement strand
AATTTTGTTTCAATTTCAGTTCTGAGAGACATAATTATTACGAAGACACGAATCTACTTTAATAAAATAAAACCTTCAAAAGAAAAAATTAAGTTACTTGACGCGTCGAAGTCAATCACTTATCTTGCGCAAAATCATGTTTTATTGTAACAACCTATAACTCATGAGTTGTATTTGTTGGACGTAAAAACAAATTCGATTTATTTAAAAAAAGATAATCTTATAAAGATTAATCCCACAGGAATTTTAGTTTTAGAAGATGGCAGTTTTTTCAAAGGATATGGATTTGGATTTGAAGGAATAACAACCGGTGAAGTTTGCTTTAATACTTCCATAACCGGATATCAGGAAATAATCACTGACCCTTCATACGCTGGTCAAATTATTAATTTTACCTTTCCCCACATTGGCAATGTTGGAACAAATAATGATGACCATGAATCTGATAAAATTTGGACCAGAGGAGTAATTTTTAATTCTGAAATTTCAAACCCATCAAACTATAGAGCTTTAAAACATTTAGATAACTGGTTAAAAAAAAATAAAATAGTAGGTATTACTGGTTTTGATACTAGAAGTTTAACAAACTTTATAAGAGATAAGGGGGCTCCGAAAGGAACTATTTCTTTTTCCAAAAAAGGAAAATTTAACATTAATAAATTAAAAAATTTATCAATTAAATGGAGTGGTTTAAAAAATTTAGATTTAGCAGAAAAAGTTACAACTAAAAAAAATTATAAATGGGCAGGGTTTAAAACCTGGAAAAAAGAAAGTCGATTTTTAAAAAATAAAATTAAATCATTCAAAGTTGTAGCGATTGACTATGGAATCAAAAAAAATATTTTAAGATATTTTTCTGATTTTAAATGTGAAGTTAATATTGTTTCTTGTAAAACAAGTGCGATAGAAATATTAAAAATGAAACCTGACGGTATATTTTTATCCAACGGCCCTGGTGATCCTGCAGCAACTGGAAAATATGCAATTGGAATTATTAAAAAATTAATTAATGAGGAAATACCTATTTTTGGAATTTGTCTTGGTCACCAAATACTTGCGCTAGCACTTGGTGCAAAAACAAAAAAAATGAAACTTGGACATAGGGGCGCTAATCACCCGGTCAAAAATTTAATTAAAAGTAATGTAGAAATTACCAGTCAAAATCATGGTTTTGAAATTATCAAAGAAAGTTTACCAAAGAATATTGAGGTCACTCATAAATCATTATTTGATAATTGTGTTGAGGGAATCAGATTAAAAAATAAACCTGTTTTTTCTGTTCAATATCACCCGGAGTCTAATCCTGGTCCACAAGACAGTGTTTATTTATTTCAAGAATTTATTAACAATATGAAAAAAAATGCCAAAAAGAAAAGATCTTAAAAAAATTTTAGTAGTTGGTGCTGGACCAATAATCATTGGTCAAGCATGTGAATTTGATTATTCGGGAACACAAGCATGTAAAGCCTTAAAGGATGAAGGTTATAAAGTTATTTTAATAAATTCAAACCCAGCAACGATTATGACTGATCCGGATGTTGCAGATAAAACTTATATTGAGCCAATAACTATAGAAACCTTAGAAAAAATTCTTAAAAAAGAAAGACCCGATGCCATTCTTCCTACAATGGGTGGCCAAACTGCTTTGAACTTAGCAATGGAAGCAGAAAAAAAAGGTATTTTAAAAAAATATAAAATTGAACTTATAGGAGCAAAATCCAAAGCAATTTCAAATGCTGAAGATAGAAAAAAATTTAGACAAAATATGTTTGATATAGGACTAGATTTACCCAAATCAAAGATTGCCAAAAATACTAAGGAAGCTAAAAAAATTTTAAAACAAATTGGCTTGCCAGCAATAATTAGACCTTCTTTTACTCTTGGTGGACTGGGAGGTGGTATTGCAAAAAATAAAAGAGATTTCTTTAAGATAGTTAAAAACGGTTTAAATGAATCTCCCGCAAATCAAGTTTTAATTGAAGAGTGTTTAGAGGGTTGGAAAGAATTTGAAATGGAAGTGGTAAGAGATAAAAAAGACAACTGTATAATCATCTGTTCAATTGAAAATGTTGACCCTATGGGAATTCATACTGGAGACTCTATAACTATAGCTCCAGCTCTAACTTTAACTGATAAAGAATATCAAGTTATGAGAAATGCTTCATTTGCATGCCTTAGAAAGATTGGTGTCGAGACCGGTGGATCAAATGTCCAATTTGCAATCAATCCTAGAGACGGAAGAATGGTAATTATAGAAATGAATCCAAGAGTTTCAAGATCTTCAGCTCTTGCCTCTAAAGCAACAGGATTTCCAATTGCAAAAGTCGCCACTAAACTTGCTGTGGGCTATACATTAGATGAATTAAAAAATGAAATTACAAAAACAACACCAGCTTCTTTTGAACCTACTATAGATTACATTGTAACAAAAATTCCAAGATTTACTTTTGAAAAATTTTCAACTTCGCCAGTTACACTTGGAACTTCTATGAAGTCAGTTGGAGAAGCAATGGCAATAGGAAGAAATTTTAAAGAGTCTTTACAGAAAGCATTGGTATCTTTGGAGATTGGCTTTTCAGGTTTAGATAGAATTTTTGAACTTAATAAAAAGCATATAGAAAAAAAACTTAAAGAAAATATTCCTGATAAAATATTATTGGTAGCTGAGGCTTTTAGAAAAAAAATAAATATCAAAAAAATACAAAGACTATCAAAAATAGACAATTGGTTTTTAGAACAAGTTAAGGAAATTGTAGATACAGAAAATGAAATTATAAAAATTGGTTTACCTAAAAATTATGTTGAATTTAATAGAATTAAATCAATAGGTTTTTCAGATAAAAAATTATCACAATTAACAAAAATTCCCGAAACGATAGTTAGAAAAAAAAGAACCGCTCTTAAAGTAATTCCTGTTTTTAAAAAAGTCGACACATGTGCTGCTGAGTTTAAGTCTTTTACACCGTATATGTATTCAACCTATCAAAGAAATTTTGATATTAGATCAGAATGCGAGGCAAATCCGTCTTCAAAAAGAAAAATAATAATTTTAGGTGGTGGACCAAATCGTATTGGTCAAGGAATAGAATTTGATTATTGTTGTTGCCAAGCAAGTTTTGCTCTTAGAGAAGTAGGTTTTGAAACAATTATGATTAATTGTAATCCTGAAACAGTTTCAACAGATTACGATACAAGTGATAGACTTTACTTTGAACCTCTTAAGGAAGAATACGTTAACAATATTATCAATAGAGAAAAAGAAAAGGGTAATTTATTTGGAATAATTGCGCAATTCGGTGGTCAAACACCCATTAAACTTGCCAAATTTTTACACGAAAATAAACTACCAATTCTTGGTACTCAATACACCTCCATAGATTTAGCTGAGGATAGGGAAAGATTTAAAAATCTTCTGAATAGATTAAAACTGAAACAAGCAGAAAGCGGAATTGCAAAATCTTATAATCAAGCAATCAAAATTTCTGAAAGAATTGGTCTGCCTTTAGTTATTCGACCATCATATGTTTTGGGTGGCAGAGCAATGGAAATAGTTCATGAAAAAAATCAACTAAAAAATTTTGTGGAAGAAGCTTTTAAAGCTGCAGAAAACAACCCAATATTAATCGATAGATTTATTAATAATGCAATGGAAGTTGATGTTGACGCCATTTCAGATGGTGATGAAGTATTTGTTGCTGGGATAATGCAACACATTGAAGAAGCTGGTATTCACTCGGGCGACTCGGCATGTTGTCTGCCTCCAGTATCTATTAAGGAAAAATTAATAGTCGAAATTAATAATCAAACAAAAAAATTAGCATTAGCACTAAAAGTAAAAGGTTTTATGAATGTACAATTTGCAATCAAAAATGACGAAATTTATGTAATTGAAGTTAACCCAAGAGCTAGCAGAACTGTTCCGTTTGTTTCAAAGGCTAAAGGAATTCCTTTAGCTAAAATTGCTTCAAGAGTAATGGCAGGTGAAAAATTATCAAAATTTAATTTAATAAACAAAAACAAGAATATGTTTGCTGTAAAAGAAGCTGTTTTTCCATTCAATAAGTTTCCAAACGTCGATGTGTTGTTAGGACCTGAAATGAAATCTACTGGAGAAGTTATGGGAATAGATAAAGATTTTGGTCTTGCTTATGCTAAAAGCCAAATTTCTGCTGGAAATTCATTGCCAACAAGTGGGTTAGCATTTATTTCTTTACAAGATAAACATAAAATTGAAGGCGTAAATTTAGCAAAAAAATTAGTTGAGTTAAATTTTACATTATGTGGAACCGAAGGTACTGCAAATATAATAAAAAAAAATGGCATTAAATGCAAAAAAGTAAATAAAGTAAGTGGAGGCTCTCCTCATATTGTTGATATACTAAATGCAAAAAAAATTGCCTTAGTAATTAATACCGGTGGTGGAAAGCGCGCTTATCGTGTTCACGATTCAACTTCCTTAAGAAGAGCTACACTAATTAATAAAGTTCCATATTGTACAAATATGTCTACTGCTTATACTTGTTTAGAAGGTATCAAGTCACTTAAATTTAAAAAAATGAATGTTAAAGCAATCCAAAATGTATTTATTAATTAACTGGCCAATCAGTTTTAAAAGTTACATAGTTTATTTGGAGACATCTTCTTTCTTTTTTAATTTCTTTTTTTTCCATACCATGCCATGTATTTGGTCCACTTGTAAAAAAATAACCATAATTATCTCTGTAAGGAACAGTCTTAACTCTTACTAATTTTTTATCATACAGATCGGTTCCAAGATCTTTTGATTCATTAAATGGATTTGCAAAAATTAAGCTGGATATCAATTTTTCCTTGATATCACAATGTGGTTTTAACCAAAATCCTTGGCGGTCAGCTATGACTTCAACTCTCACATACGAATTAGAAAGATCTTTTTTGATTATTTCACTTATATAACTGTAGGTTTCTTTTGATCGGAGTTCCGATATTAAACTTTCAAGATTTGGAAAATTTTTTGAATTATTTTTATCGATAAAACATCTAAATTTTAATGCAATGCCTCCACTTAATATCCCTGCCCTAAATTTTCCTTCTCCTCCATCAATCGCTCGAGTTCCATCATAATTTATATTCATTTTATTTAAATTTACAATTTCCGCCCTGCAAATTTCTTCTATGGCTTTCTCAGTTAGAGGTTTATTTAATTCCCAATGATCAAAAGGAAAATTGTAATGCTTTGATCTATTTTTTAATGAGTCTAAAAATTCCATAGTATTAATTATTTAATTTGTAATATAATTTTTTGATTCAACACGGCTGCTACTCTTTCGGCTTCATTAAAACTGTCATAAGTCCAACTTTCAACCTTATCTCCTAAATTTCTTGTAATTCCCAATTTTTCGAACAATTGGTAAAATTTTTTAAATCTATAATTATTTCTTTTTGGTTGCATATGGGCAACAAAAATTGGTTTTCCGGACATTGCTGCTTCAGATATCATAGATGTAGAATCACAGGTTACAACCACATAGGTGGCTAAGGCAAGAGAAGATAGATACGCTTGTTTATCAACCGAACTAACAACAAATCCATTACTAACAAATTCTTTTATCGCTAAATTAATTGTTTTTTTTGGTGTCCGTATTGAAGGAATTATTATTGCCTTATAACCACTAGAAATATATTTTGTTTTAATCTGATTGAATATTTTGACCATTTCATCATTATTAAAATTGTAATATTTATTTGGGCCACCCAATATTAAAGTAACAATTTTTGTGCTCTGAACTTTATCTTCTAAATAATATTTTGATTTTTCAATTTCCTGATGGGTAATATAATGAATAGCACCCTTTGAAGTAATTACATTGTCCCCTTTAATTCCATCATGTTCGGGCGCAACAATTATATTGAAATTTTTAAAATCAACTTTGGGGTCTTGTATATGAATTGTAAAAATTTTGTTATTTTTTTTCTTAAGCAAAATTGATGGAATAACACTTTTTCTTCCGCATGAAATGATTAAATCAAATTTTTCAGAATCTGATATGTAATTTTTATCTTTTAAAACTAAATGTGATTTTGGGGTAAATTTGGGCGGAATATAATTCCATAACCAGTTTAGCCTTACAATTTTGTGTTGAAATTCAACTTTTAAAGCTTTTGCCATTCCTTCTACTTGGCTAATCATTCCATGGTAGCCTTCTGTCAACAGCAATGCTTTAAGTTTAGCCATATATTGTTTATATATATTTCAATATTCTATTTATCCACAACATATTTGTTTATTGAAATGTAACAAAAAGCATATATACATTACTTCTGGAATCATGCGTATCGAAGAAGATATCAAGCTAGATTATTCAGATGTTCTTTTTAGACCAAAAAGAAGCACTTTGCATAGTAGAAAAGAAGTTGAACTTAGACGTACATATAAATTTAAGTATAGTAACAATGAGTGGTCAGGCGTTCCTGTTATGGCAGCAAACATGGATGGCGTTGGTGAATTAGAGGTAGCAAAAAATCTAGCAGATTTTGAAATAATGACTTGCTTAACTAAACAACATGATACTAAAATCATCAAACGTTGTTCATATATTAAATCAATTTATCCTCATTTGGCACTTAGTACTGGAACAAGTGATGAAGATTTTAAAAGAATTAAAGATGTTCTAAAAGAATTTAGTTTTTTTCAATTTATTTGCATAGATATTGCTAATGGATATTCTGATCATTTTAGTAAATTTGTTAAATCGGTAAGAGAAAAATATCCAACAAAAACAATAATTGCAGGAAATGTAGTAACTGCCGATATGACCCAGGAACTAATATTAAGTGGCGCAGATATTGTTAAGGTAGGTATAGGCCCTGGAAGTGTTTGTACAACTCGAATCCAAACAGGTGTAGGCTATCCTCAACTGAGTGCAGTTATTGAATGCGCGGATGCTGCTCATGGATTAGGTGCTCATATTATCGCTGATGGTGGATGTACTTGTCCTGGAGATGTGGCAAAGGCTTTCGGTGGAGGAGCTGATTTTGTTATGTTGGGAGGAATGTTTGCTGGTCACGACGAAGGTAAGGGGAAAATAGTAAAAAAAAATGGATCAAAATATATTGAATTTTATGGATCAAGTTCAGATACCGCAAATGCAAAACATTATGGAGGTCTTGCAGATTATAGAAGTAGTGAGGGGAAAACAGTAAGATTAAAATATCGTGGAAAAATTAAGAATACAGTTTTAAATATATTGGGGGGAGTTAGAAGTAGTTGTACATATGTGGGTGCTCCATCTCTAAAACAACTAAGTAAATGTACTACTTTTGTTAGAGTAAGCAATCAATACAATAATACTTTTGATCAAAGTTAATTAAAGTAAGACCTTATAATTTTTTCAAAAGTAACTAGATATGATTGAAATATGAATCAAAATTCAACAAAACATTCAAAGTTGCTTATTTTAGGATCTGGTCCAGCTGGATATACAGCTGCAATTTATGCTGCAAGAGCAATGCTTAAACCTGTTTTAGTTCATGGCATTCAGCCAGGAGGACAAATGACGATCACTACAGATGTTGAAAATTATCCAGGATATGCTGATGTTATACAAGGACCATGGTTAATGGATCAAATGAAAGATCAAGCTAAGGCAGTTGGTACTGAGCTTATTGAAGATCATATAGAAAAAGTGGATTTATCAAAAAATCCTTTTAAAGCAGTAGGGGACAGTGGAAATGTTTACACAGCTGATTCACTCATAATTTCAACTGGAGCTCAGGCTAGATGGTTAAATTTGAAATCTGAGGAAGAGTATAAGGGTTTTGGTGTATCCGCATGTGCAACATGTGATGGTTTCTTTTTTAAAGAAAAAGAAGTAGCCGTTGTAGGAGGTGGAAACGCTGCAGTGGAAGAAGCACTTTTTTTAACAAAATTTGCAACAAAGGTAAAATTAATTCATAGGCGAGATAAGTTAAGAGCTGAAAAAATGCTTCAAAAAAAATTAATGAACAATAAAAAAATAGAAATTATTTGGGATACTATTGTAAAGGATGTAATCGGAAAAAAGGATCCAAAAAGTGTCACGGGAATTAAAATTAAAAATTTAAAAACAAATTCTATCTCAGAACTAAAAATTGATGGTTTGTTTATTGCAATTGGGCATGATCCAGCAACATCACTTTTTAAAGGTCAATTGGATATGGATAAAGACGGATATATTATAACTAAACCTGATTTGACCGCTACGAAAGTACCAGGCGTATATGCGGCTGGTGATGTTAAAGATAAAATATTTCGACAGGCTGTTACTGCAGCTGGTATGGGTTGTATGTCAGCCCTAGAAGCCGAAAAATTTCTTTCAGAGAAATTTAACTGAGACTATAACAAAATTCTGATATTTTTTTTAATGCATTTTTTAAATTTTGCATAGAAGTAGCGTAGGATATTCTAAAATATCCTTCTAAACCAAATGCTGATCCCTGTACAACAGCTACACCATTGTTTTCTAATAAAGATTCAACAAAGTCAGAATCGGTTTTTAATAAATTGCCCTTTTTATCTTTTTTATTTAAAAATTTTGAACAATTGGGAAAAACATAGAAAGCTCCATCGGGATTTAAACAGTTTAATCCTTTAATTTCGTTTAAACTCTTAACAATAAAATCTCTTCTTTCTTGAAAAGCTTCTGAACTTTTTAAAATAAAATCTTGCGGTCCATTAAGTGCCTCTGTTGCTGCTGCTTGACTAATAGAAGATGGATTAGCAGTAGATTGAGATTGTATTTTAGCCATAGCTTTAATAATTTCCGAAGGACCAGCTCCATAACCTATCCTCCAACCTGTCATTGCATAAGATTTACTCACACCATTCATAGTTAATGTTCTGTCTTTAAGTTCATTTATTTGTGCTATCGTAAAAAATTTAAATTTACCGTATATAATATGTTCATAAATATCATCACTCAAAATATAAACATGTTTATTTTTTATTAAAATTGTTGCTAAGGCTTTTATTTCATCTGCTGAATAACAAGAGCCAGTGGGATTACATGGTGAGTTAATTATTAACCATTTAGTTTTACTTGTAATAGAATTTTCCAATTTTTCTGGAGTGATTTTAAAATTTTCATTCTCTGAACATTTAACGATAACTGGATTTCCACCAGCTAGCAAAACAATATCGGGATAGGAAACCCAATAAGGAGCTGGAATAATAACTTCATCACCTGGATTAACTGTTGCCATAATCGCATTATAAATAATTTGTTTTCCGCCAGTTCCTACTGAAATCTGATTTAATTCATAATTTAAATTATTTTCTCTTTTAAATTTTACTACAATTGCTGCTTTTAAGTTTGGTGTTCCATCTACTGCTGTATATTTAGTTTCACCACGATTAATCGCTTCTATTGCTGCTTGCTTTATATTTTCAGGTGTATCAAAATCTGGTTCACCAGCGCCTAAACTTATAACTTCTTTACCTGCGGCTTTTAATTCTCTCGCTTTTTGAGAAACTGCTAGGGTTGGAGAAGGTTTTATCCTTTTTAAGCTATTGGAAACTATGCTCATTGAATTATATAATTTAGATTAATATTAATTATTAACACAAAATGCAAAATACTTATCAAAATAAAATTACAGATATTCAGAGTAAAAAACCAGTGTTATTTGAAAAACTGGAAGGTGGTAAAAAATTTAAAATAGAAAGTAACTTTAAACCAGCTGGAGATCAGCCAGCTGCTATTGAACAATTGGTTTTAAACACAAAAAAAGGAGCCAACGATCAAGTGCTGTTGGGTGTTACAGGTTCTGGAAAAACTTTTACCATGGCCAAAGTTATTGAAGAAACCAATAGACCAGCTCTAATTTTAGCCCCTAACAAAACCTTAGCTGCTCAGTTATATGGTGAGATGAAAAATTTTTTTCCAAATAATGCTGTTGAATACTTTGTTTCTTACTATGATTACTATACCCCGGAAGCATATGTTCCTAGATCGAATACGTATATAGAAAAAGAGGCTTCCATAAACGAACAAATTGACAGAATGAGGCATTCTGCTACACGGTCTTTGTTAGAAAGAGACGATGTTGTAATTGTTGCCAGTGTTTCATGTATATATGGCCTTGGTTCGGTTGAAGCATACAGTAAAATGACTCTTACATTAAAAAAAAATCATAATCACAATAGAGAAGAAATTATAAGAACTTTTGTCGGCTTACAGTATAAAAGGAATGATCAAAATTTTTATAGAGGTACTTTTAGAGTAAGAGGAGAAAATCTTGAAATTTTTCCATCTCATTTAGAAGACAGAGCTTGGCGAATAACTTTGTTTGGAGATAAATTAGAAAAAATTGAAGAATTTGATCCATTAACTGGTGACAAAACTAATGAATTTAATTTAGTAAAACTATATGCAAACAGCCACTACATTACACCAAAGCCTACTATTGATCAGGCAATAATTGAAATTAAAAAGGAACTAGAGCAGGTATTAATTAAACATAAGAAAGCAAATAAATTATTAGAAGCACAAAGATTGAGGGAAAGAACCAAATTTGATCTTGAAATGATTGAAGCTACGGGTACTTGCGCAGGAATAGAAAATTATTCCAGATATTTGTCGGGCAGAAAAGAAGGAGAACCACCACCAACCTTATTTGAGTATTTTTCTGACAACACATTGATATTCGTTGACGAAAGTCATGTAACCGTACCTCAACTAAATGGCATGTACAAGGGCGACTATTCTAGAAAAAAAACCTTAGCTGAGTATGGATTCAGATTGCCTTCTTGCATGGATAATAGACCTTTAAAATTTCAAGAATGGGATGGAATGAGAACACAAACTGTTTATGTGTCTGCAACTCCCGGGCCATGGGAATTAAAACAAACATCAGGAAAATTTATAGAGCAGGTCATCAGACCCACTGGATTAATTGATCCAGAAGTCGAAATTAGACCAGCTAAAAATCAAGTTGATGATCTATTGTTTGAATGCAGAAAAGTTATTGCAAAAAATTTCAGAGTTCTTGTAACCACTTTAACAAAAAGAATGGCAGAAGACTTAACAGAATATCTTCACGAAAATGGTATTAAAGTTAGATACCTACACTCAGATATAGATACTCTTGAAAGAATTGAAATAATGAGAGATTTGAGAATGGGAGTTTTTGATGTTTTAGTTGGAATTAATCTTTTAAGAGAAGGTCTTGATATACCAGAATGTGCTCTTGTGGGAATATTGGATGCTGATAAAGAAGGATTTTTAAGATCTGGAACTTCCCTAATACAAACAATTGGAAGAGCTGCAAGAAATCTTGAAGGAAAAGTCATCTTATATGCAGATAAAAAAACCAATAGCATTAAAAAAGCAATCAAAGAAACAAATAGGAGAAGAAAGATACAATTAGAATATAACATAAAAAATAACATTAATGCCTCCTCTATTAAAAAAGACATTAATGATATTCTAAAATCGATTTATGAAAAGGATTATGTACAGATAGGTGATAATGCAAATATTGGTGGAAATTTAAAAAAACATTTAAAGGCTTTAAATGTCAGAATGAAAGATGCTGCAGCAAATTTGGAATTTGAGGAGGCTGCCAAAATTAGAGATGAAATTAGAAAACTAGAGGATACAGAATTAGAAATAAACCTTAATCCAAAAATTAAACAATACAATATTAAGAATAAATTATATCCTAAAGGCAGATCTAAAATGGGTATGCCGGGAACTAGAGCAAAAAAGGGAATAAAAATATGGAAGAACAAAAAATAATTTTAACTGGGGGTGCGGCCAGAATGGGGGCGGCTATAGCCGAAAATCTAGCTACTCACAATAATCAGATCACAATTCATTATAACAAATCAAAGGACAAAGCAGAAAAATTAAAAAAAAAATTAGAAAACAAAGGTTCAAAAGTTTTTTTAATTAAAGCCAATTTAAATAAAATTTCAGAACTGAATAAAATAATTCTTTTCGCAAAAATAAAGATGGGGGGAATAAATTGCTTAATTAACAATGCTTCTTTATTTGAGAATGATAATATAAAAAATTTTTCTATCAAAGGATGGGATAAACACCTTAATGTTAATTTAAAGGCTCCAGCAATTTTAATTAAACAATTTGCAAAAGAGGTATCAAAAAATACCGAAGCTAATATTATTAATATTGTCGATCAAAGAGTATTTAAATTAACACCTCATTTTTTTTCCTATACTGTAAGTAAAGCTGGTCTCTATATTCTTACTAAAACTTCTGCAATGAGCTTAGCGCCAAATATCAGAGTAAATGGTATTGCGCCTGGACCAACAATAAAAAATAAAAGACAATCAGCAAAACACTTTAAAAAACAATATCTTGCAACTTTATTAAGGAAAAGTGTTCACACAAAAGATGTATGTTCAGCAGTTAAATTTTTGATTACAAATAAGTCGATTACAGGGCATGTAATTGTTATAGATAGTGGACAAAATTTAAACTGGAAAACACTTGATATTATTGGAACTAAAGAATGAATAAAAAAAAATTTAAATTATTATCTTTAAATAAGAAACAAGAAGTAAGCTATTCTTATAAAAAGAAAATATTAATTAATGATTTATTATTAAATATTTTTATTGGATATTATAAATTAGAAAAAAATAGAAAACAAAATGTTAAATTTAATATTGAGCTAAACTATGCAGACCAAAATAAAAATAGTGATGAGGATATAAAGTCAATAGTGGATTATGGAAGAATTGTTAAAGTTATTAAGAACTTAACAAAAAATAAACATTATAATTTTATCGAAAGTCTTGCCGATGATATTTTTAGCGAATTGTTTAAAGATAAAAGAATTAATAAAATTAGGTTAAAAATTGAAAAACTTGACGCCGTCAAAGAAACTTCATCTGTAGGGATAGAAATAACAAAAAAACGTATTCATGTTTAGTTTTAGTAAAGGAAAATATATAATAAAAAAAAAAATTCCCTTTATCTCTAAAAATCCTGGTGTTTACAGAATGATTAATGAAAAAAATGAGATATTATATGTTGGAAAAGCAAAAAATTTACCCAACAGATTAAAAAATTATATCTCTGAAAAAAATCTTCCAATAAGAACTGAGAGAATGTTAGCTCAAACCAAAAATATTGAGGTAACTACTACATCGAATGAAAGCGAAGCCTTATTGTTAGAAGCAAATTTAATTAAAAAGCATAAACCAAAATTTAATATTTTACTCAGGGATGACAAATCTTTTCCGTATATTTTTATAAGCAAAAATGAAAAATGGCCTCGATTAACTAAACATAGGGGAAAGAAAACTAGGGATGGACATTATTTTGGTCCATTTGCTTCAGCAGGTTCGGTGAATCGGACTATAAAAATACTTCAAAAAATTTTTTTGCTTAGGGTCTGTGATGATACTATTTTTAAAAATAGACAAAGACCTTGTATATTATACCAAATCAAAAGATGTTCTGCTCCCTGTGTAGGATACATAAATCCTAATGCTTACAAAAAATTAGTTTTTAACGGTATTGAATTTATTTCAGGAAAAACTCGAAATATTCAGAAAGATTTATCAAAGCAAATGGAAACTGCTAGTAAAGAATTAGATTATGAAAAAGCTGCTATCTTGAGAGATAGAATAAAAGCTTTAACTCAAATTCAATCTTCTCAAAATGTAAGTATAAACAACCTTTCAGAAGCAGATGTAATTTCAGCATATAAAGAATCGGGGAAAAGCTGCATACAGGTATTTTTTTTTAGAGCAAAACAAAACTGGGGGAATCAAGCTTTTTTTCCAAAACATGATGCTGATGAAAATTTATCTAAAATACTTTCTTCATTCTTAATGCAGTTTTATGAAAATAAGAGTGCACCAAAATTAATAGTGGTTAATAAAGAAATTAATGATCAAAGACTTATTGAGCAAACTTTAGAACTTAAAGAAAATAAATCAGTATCTATTAAAACTGCAAAAAAAGGAAATGAACTTAAAATTTCTGTTATGGCTGAAAAGAATGCAAAAGAAGCTCTAACAAGCAAAGTCTATGAAACAGAAAGCAATAAAAATTTGTTTGAAGAACTCTCTGATAAATTTTCGCTAAAATCAAACATAAACTTAATTGAGGTTTACGATAATAGCCATATTCAGGGCAATAATAGTGTTGGGGCTTTAATTGCTTTTGGTGATGAGGGTTTTATTAAAAAAAGGTACCGAAAATTTAATATTAAGTCAGAAAATATAAAAAATGACGATTATGGAATGTTAAGAGAGGTGTTATTCAGGAGATTTTCTAAGATTGTTAAGGATATTAAAAATGCCTTGTCATTACCTGATCTTGTTTTAATCGATGGAGGTAAGGGACACTATTCTGTTGCTAAAAAGACAATAAACGAGCTAGGTTTGTATGATATTCCTATAATCGCTATAGCGAAAGGGAAATTTAGAAATAGTGGAAACGAAACATTTATTTTTGAAAACAAAACTTTTAAATTTAATAAAAATGATCCAGTCTTATTTTTTTTACAAAGATTAAGGGACGAGGCTCATAGATTTGCTATAAATGCACATAGAAATAAAAGGATAAAAGGAATGAGAAAATCATTACTTGATCGGATTGGAGGAATAGGAAAAATAAGAAAAAGAGCTTTATTAAATCATTTTGGATCTGCCCGAGCTGTAGAAGCAGCTAGTTTTGAAGAATTAAAATCAGTTGAAGGAATAGAACAGTTTGTTGCAAAAAAAATACACAACTTTTTTCACGATTAATATTATGAAATTTAAAATTCCAAATATTTTAACAATTGGTCGTATTATTATTGTCCCATTTTTTGTAGTTTCATTTTTTCTTCCTGGCTTTTATGGTGAAGTAATTCCTTTCTTTTTATTTGTTTTAGCAAGCTTTACTGACTTCTTGGATGGATTACTTGCAAGATTATATAAAGAAGAGTCTAAATTAGGAGAATTGTTAGATCCAATTGCAGACAAGATTATTATATCGGCTGCATTAATTTTACTCGTTATGAATAGAGTTATTCAAAATTACGAAGTGATCGCTGCTATTATTATTTTAACTAGAGAAATTCTAATTTCTGGTTTAAGAGAATTTTTAGGAAAAGTACAAGTTCAAATGCCTGTAACTAGTCTTGCAAAAGTCAAGACTTTTATACAGATGTTTTCAATTGCAATTTTGCTTACCGGAGAAACTGGAAATAAAATTATAAATTTCGAAGATTATAATGCAACAACAATAGGTATTATTCTTTTATGGTTATCAGCATTTTTAACTTTGTACACTGGTTATGATTATGTTCGAAAAGGTATAGATCACATTATATCAGAAGATGAAAAAAATTAAGCCGCTGTTTTCTTTTGAACTAATGCCTGATAACTTTTAGAAAGATCTTTTATAATATCACAAACGCTAAATTTATATTTGTCAACTTGTGATACGGGAGTAACTTCGGCAGCTGTTCCTGTAAGAAAACATCCAGTAAAATTTGACATTTCTTCTGGTTTTATTTTTCTTTCAACAATTTTTATACCTTTTGATTTTGCAATATCAATCACACATCTTCTCGTTATTCCATCTAAAAAAGAATCTGGTATAGGTGTATGAATTTCATTTTTGTTATTTTTAAAAAAAATATTTGCACCAGTTGATTCTGCAATATTATTTTCATGATCTAACATGAGAGAATCTGTAAATCCTTTGCTCTCAGCTTCGTGTTTGGAAAGTGTACATATCATATATAAACCTGATGATTTAGTATCCCAAGGTACAGAATTTGGATTGGGTCTTCTCCAAGAAGATATATTTAACTTTATACCTTTTAATTTAAGTTCTGGATCAAAATATGATCCCCATTCCCAAGTTGCTATAACTACATGGATTTTATTTTTTTGTGCAGCAATAGCCATCATTTCACTTCCTCTCCATGCAATTGGTCTTACATATCCATTTTTCACTTTCTGCGTTAATACCATTTCTTTGCAAGCTTGGTTAATCTCTTTTTGGCTATAAGGTATTGCAATTCCCATTCTGCTAGCTGAATAAAATAATCTCTTCGTATGTTCTTCGAGTTTAAAAATCTCACCTTCATAAACTCTTTCACCTTCGAAAACGCAACTTGCATAATGTAGTCCATGATTCAATACATGAACTTTGGCATCTGTCCATTCAACTTTTGCTCCATTAAACCATATCTTTCCTGAACGTGTATCAAAAGGTACTAAATTCATTTTATTATTTTTCTTTGTATTTTTAGATTAATTTTCTTCAAAAAACTATCGATCTTAATATATTATGTCAATATAGCTTAGCAATAAAATGAAAGAACTTTTGTATTTAAAAGATGAACAAATTAAAGACTTAATTGAAAAATTATTTTATGCCTACAGAGAAACTTTTTCGGATTCCAAAAAAATTTTAAAAAAACACTCTCTGGGAGTGGCTCATCAAAAAGTTATTCATTTAATTGATAGGTACGAAGGAATAACTGTTTCTGGCTTATTAATAAAATTGAAAATTACCAAACAAAGCTTAAATAGAGTTTTAAAAGATTTAATTAAAAATAAAACAATAATTATGAAAAAAGGTGAGATTGATTCAAGACACAAACATATTTTGTTAAATGAAAATGGAAAAAAGCTATCAAGTGAAATTTTTTTTGAGCAAAAAAAAAGAATTTATAGTGCTTTAAAAAATTCAAATTCAGTTGCAGTTATAAAATTTAAAGAAGTTTTAGAAAAAATCATCAATGGATAAATATTTAGCACATATTCTTGTAGTTGATGACGATGATAGAATTAGAGAATTAGTTAAGCAATACCTTTTGGAAAACAAGTATTTAGTTACTACTGCAAAAGACGCTTTTGATGCAAAAAATAAAATAGAGATAATTAAATTTGACCTTATAGTATTAGATATAATGATGCCTAAAAAAAATGGACTAGAATTAACTTCTGAAATAAAAAAAGAAATCAATCTACCAATTATTCTTTTAACAGCAAAAGGAGAAGTTAATGAAAGAGTGACTGGATTAGAATTTGGCGCTGATGATTACCTAGGTAAACCTTTTGAACCAAGAGAGTTACTTTTAAGAATAAAAAATATTTTAAACAAAACCTTACAAAAATATAAAAAAATAGACAAAATATCAATTGGAAATTCAAACTTAGACTTAAATAAATTAGTTATTGATAGAGGTAACAAAAAATACAAAATTAATAAAACCGAAAAAACAATATTAACAAAAATGATTAGATCCCCTGGTAAAATTTTTTCTAGGGAAGACATAGGAAAATTAATCAACATTGATAAAGAGAGATCTATAGATGTAATAATTACAAGACTTAGACAAAAAATTGAAAACGATTCTAGAAACCCACAATACTTACAAACAATCAGAGGATCGGGCTATGTTTTATGGATTGAATAAATTTATAAAAAAATTTCTCCCAAAAAGATTATTTTACAGATCTCTATTAATCGTTGCTGCCCCAATAATATTATTACAGATAACAATTGCTATAGTTTTTTTTGATAGTCTTTGGATTAAAACTAACAAAGGAATGACCAAAGCACTACTTAGTGAAATTTCAACTATTATAGATGTTTATAATAACGAAGATGAAAATAACAAAAAAATAATAACGGAATTGTATAATAAAAATTTTAATTTTTCGGTTAGGTTTTTGGAAAATGAAATACTTCCAAATATTGAAGGTGAAAGATGGTTTAGTCCAATGGATAGAACATTGAGAAGAGAATTAAAATCTCGATTTAATGAATATTGGTTTAATACTACTGCTCATAAAGAAGTAATCGATCTAAGAATAAAATTTAATAATGGTGTCCTACAAATCTTTTTTCCAAAAGAAAGAATAGCGCCTTCTTCTGCTAGAATTTTTGCTTTGTGGATTACTTTGCCTGCATTTTTATTAATTCTAATTGCAATAATATTTCTTAAAAATCAAACACGACCAATTGTAAACTTAGCAAAAGCTGCTGAACGATTTGGAAAAGGTGAATACATAGAAGAATTCAGACCTTCGGGAGCATTGGAAATAAGACAGGCAGCATATGAATTTGATAGAATGCGAAAAAGAATTACCAGACATTTAAATCAAAGATCTGAAATGTTATCTGGAATTAGTCATGATTTAAGAACGCCGCTAACAAGACTTAAATTGCAACTTTCATTCCTAAAAAATAAAGAAATTTCCCAAAAAATGACTAACGATATTAATGATATGGAAAAAATGCTTAACGATTATCTTCAATTTTCAAGTTCACAAATAAATGAAAAAACTGAGTCATTTGAAATTCATCTTCTACTTAAAGAAATAACATCTCACTATGAAAAAAATAAAATTGATTTGGTGATAAATGATAAAGTTACTTTTAACGGTAGGCTTAATTCTATTAAACGATGCATAACTAATCTTCTAAATAATGCAGTTTCATATGGAAAAGAGATAAATGTTGTTTTAAAAAAAACAATGAACAATATCGTAATTTTTATTGATGATGATGGACCAGGTATTCCAGACCATGAAAAAGAGAATGTTATTAAGCCATTTTACCGTATGGACGAAAGTCGCAGCCAAAATAAATCTGGAGTTGGGTTGGGACTTTCGATTGCCTCAGATATTATTAGATCCCATGGTGGTAATATGTTTCTAGAAACAAGTCCTCAAAAAGGATTGAGAGTCAGGATTTCTTTACCTTTTTAGTTTTTTTTTTCTTTTTAAGCTTATCAAATTCTTTTTGAATTTTATCTAATCTAGCTTTCTGTATTTCAAATTCATCTCGGGTAACTAAATCTAACTTATTAATTACACTTTCTTTTTTATAGTTTAATAAGTTTTTGATTTCATTGCCTATATCCTTTGAAGTAAGTAAGCCTTCTTCAATCAATTTGGTCAACCTATTTATTAATATCTTTGACTTGGACATATATATTTCTTTCATTTAATATATTTTATTGCAAAATTACAAAATATTTTTTTATATAAATTAAATGTTTATTCATAATTTTGATCCCGTACTAATTGATTTACATATTTTTGAGGTCAGATGGTACTCTTTGGCATATATTATTGGGATTCTTTTTGGTTGGTTCTATGCAAAAAAAATCATTAAACACTTAAAAACTAATAATAATTTAAATTATTTGCGAGTAAATGATTTTGACGACTTTATCCCTTATTTGGTAATCGGCATTATATTGGGTGGAAGACTGGGTTATGTTTTAATTTATAATATTGACTATTACCTAAAAAACTTACACGAAATTTTCTATGTTTGGAAGGGAGGGATGTCATTTCACGGGGGATTAATAGGAATAATTATTGTAACAATTGTCTTTACAAGTAAAAAAAAAATTAACACTTTTAATTATTTAGATATCATCGCATGTGTTGCGCCAATTGGATTATTTTTGGGTAGAATTTCAAATTTTATTAATGGAGAATTATATGGTAAATCAACAAACTTACCGTGGGGAGTAATATTCCCGAATGCAGAAACATTTGCAAGGCATCCGTCTCAAATTTATGAGGCACTGTTAGAAGGATTATTGCTATTTGCAATATTAAATTTTTTGGCATTTAAAAAAAAGCTAATTTTTAAAGATGGATTAATTTCAATATATTTTTTGTTTTTATATTCAATTTTCAGAATCTTTTCTGAAATTTTTAGGGAACCTGATGAGCAGATAGGTTATATAATTTATTCTATAACAATGGGACAGCTGTTAAGTTTAATTATGATAATTGCTGGAAGTATAATTTACTTAAAAAAAAAATGAATGTTATTTCACAAATTTTTAAAAATAAAAAAATTTTACCTTTAAATATTTTTATAGATAAGGCACTCTACAATAAAAAATATGGTTATTATTCAAAAAAAAACCCAATAGGTATCAAGGGAGATTTTATAACTGCTCCGTTAGTTTCAGAACTTTTTGGTGAAATGATTGGTATATGGTGTGTAGCCTTTTGGGAAAAACTTGGAAAACCCAAAAGTTTAAATATAGTTGAACTTGGCCCTGGAGAAGGTTCGTTGTGTTTAACTTTGATTAAAGTTTTTTCAAGATTTAAAATATTTGATGAAATTTTTGAAATAAATCTTTTAGAGAAAAGTAAATTTCTCAAAAAAATTCAGAAAAAAAAAATTATTTCTAAGAAAGTTAGATGGATAAATAACATGAAAGAAATTAAAAACAGACCAACAATATTTATTGCTAATGAATTTTTCGATTCACTTCCAATTAAACAATTTATATTAAAAAAAAATATTTGGCATGAAAAATTTGTAAAATATGTTAATGAAAATAAACTTACTTTTTGTGACAAAAAAACTAGTTTCAAAAATTTTAATAATTTTGTTCGTCTAGGATTTCCAAAAAATCAAAAAATTATTGAATTTCCTATTGACGGAATAAAATATTTAAAATTAGTTTCAAAAATAATTAATAAACATGATGGTGGAATGATCTGCTTTGATTACGGTAACACTAATATTAAAATGACAAATTCACTTCAATCAGTAAAAAAACATAACTATTCAAAATTACTTTCTAACGTTGGAAAAGCTGATATAACGCATCATATTAATTTCAATTTTTTTTCAAAAATAGTAAAAAATCTTGATCTTCAGCTCGAAGGCATTGTCGATCAAGGAATATTTCTTCAAAAAATGGGTATAATTCATAGAGCAAAAATATTAACGGAAAATGTCAATTTTAAAACCAAAGCCAATTTTTACTATAGATTAAAAAGATTATTAGACAAAAATCAAATGGGACAATTATTTAAAGTAATATTTTTTAAAAAAAAAGGTATTAAATTTAATTTGGGTTTTAAATAATGTTTTTTTCAAAGCAATTAAAAAACATTTCAAATTTGAATCATTGTTTTTTTTCAAGAAAAAATGGTGCCTCCAAAGGAATTTATAATAGCTTAAACTGTGGTTTAGGCTCTAATGATGACAAAAAAAATGTATTTAAAAACATTAAAATTGTAAATCAAAAATTGAATAAAAAAAAAAAACTAATTGTTACTTTGAATCAAATTCATAGTAATAAAGTTGTGTATCTTAATAACCATGAACAGATAGAAGATAAATTGACCGGAGATGCAATTATTACGAAACTCATTAATGTAGGTATAGGTGTACTAACAGCTGACTGCGTTCCAATATTATTTTATGAACCAAAAGAAAAAGTTATTGGTTGCGTGCACGCAGGCTGGAAGGGGGCACTAAGTGGAATTATTGAAAATACTATTGATAAATTTTTAGAGCTAAATTGTAATCCTAAAGATTTAATTGCTGCAATTGGTCCTTGCATAAGTTATCAATATTATGAAGTAGGTTACGATTTTTACAAAAAATTTCTTGCAAAAAATAAAAATAATAAGAAATTTTTTATAGTTACAAATGATAAAAAAAAATTATTTAATATAAGGGGTTATATAAATTCAAAATTAACTACACTTGGTATAGTAAATATAGATCATATTAAAATGGACACTTTTTCTGATAATAAAAATTTTTTCAGTTATAGAAGATCAATGAAAAATAACGACAAAGATTATGGAAGATGTATTTCTGTCATAATCATGACTTAATCAATAATTATAAAATAGTTTGAAAAGTTCTTTTAAAAATGTATAAGTTAATTATCACATGAAAGTTCTCTCGGGTACCGGTAACGTAAGGCTTAGTAACGAAATTGCTAAACGTCTTAAGGTTAAGCTTGTTAACACAAATTTCAAAAAATTTTCTGATGGCGAAATATATGTTGAAATTAATGAAAATATTAGAGGAAATAGTATTTTTGTTGTTCAGTCTTCATCTCACTCCGCTAATGATAATTTGATGGAGTTGCTAATTTGCATAGACGCTTTAAGAAGATCTTCGGCCAAAAGTATTACTGCTGTAATTCCATATTTTGGCTATGCAAGACAAGATAGAAAAGTGGTGCCAAGAACTGCTATATCAGCAAAATTAGTTTCAAATCTGATCACTAATGCTGGGGCAAACAGAATACTAACTCTTGATCTACATGCTGGTCAAATTCAAGGTTTCTTTGATATTCCAGTAGATAATTTATTTTCTACACCCATATTTGCAAGAGACATTAAAAAAAATATTAATACAAATAATTTGGTTTGTGTTTCACCAGATGTTGGTGGAGTTGAAAGAGCAAGAGCCTTGGGAAGAAGAATTAACACTAGCATAGCAATTGTAGATAAAAGAAGACCAGCGCCTGGTAAATCTGAAGTTATGAATATTGTTGGTCATGTTAAAGATAAAACCTGTGTAATTGTTGATGATATAATAGACTCAGGAGGTACAATTGTTAATGCTGCTAAAGCCCTTAAAGATAAGGGTGCTAAAGAAGTTTATGCTTATATTACTCATGCAGTTTTAAGTGGTAATGCGGTTGACAAAATAAAAAAATCTCAAGTAAAAAAATTGATAACAACTGACTCAATTGATAATTCAAAAAAATTAAAAAAAAGCAGTAAAATTCAAGTTGTATCTATCTCTTCTATGATGGCTGAGGCAATAAAACGTATCTCTAATTCAACTTCTGTTTCAAGTCTATTTAAATAATTTTCTTGTTTTATTTCTATTGATAAGTTAAAAAGCGTTTCCTTGAAATAGAATTTAAAATGACAACTTTAAATGCAAAAAAAAGAGAGACCAAAACTACTGGGAATATAAATAAACTTAGAATAGATGGTTTTGTTCCAGGTATTTTATACGGCGGAAGTGAACAGAATAAAAAAATTAGTTTAAATAAAAATTCACTAAAAAGTCTAATAGGTTCGGATAGTTTTTTTTCCGCTATATTAAATTTAAATATTGATGGTAAGGAAGAAAAGGTTTTACCGAGAGATGTTTCTTTTGATCCTTTGTCTGATGATCCAATTCATATTGATTTTTTAAGAATTGTGAAAGGTTCCACACTAGCTTTGGAAATACCTGTGAGATTTATTAATAGTGATAAATCACCAGGTCTTAAAAAAGGTGGTGTACTAAATATTGTAAGAAGAACAATTGAGTTAAAATGTCCTACTGAAAATATTCCATCTGAACTTATTTTTGATCTAAATAATACTGAAATTGGTACAAGTATAAAAATTTCTTCAATAAAACTTCCAGAAAACGTTGTACCAACTATTCAAGGCAGAGATTTTGTAGTTGCAACAGTTGCATCTCCTACTGTTGTTGTGGAGCCAGAAAAACCTGCTGATGAAGTAGTTGCGGCCACAGAAGAGGAAGGTGTTGCTACTGAAGGAACCGAGGCAGATAGTACTGCAAAACCTTCTGAAGAAACTAAAGATCAAGGTGCTAAAACTAAAGATCAAGGTGCTAAAACAGCAGATGATAAAAAAAAAGAAGATAAAACTAAAAAATAAATTGAGAGATTAATAGATGCTACTATTAGTAGGTTTGGGTAATCCTGGTCCTGATAATAAAAACAATAGACATAATATAGGATTTAAAATTATAGATGCAATTAATCAAAAGTTTGGCCTTTCAAAACAAAAACCTAAGTTTAAGGGTTTGTTAACTACAGGAACAATTGGAAACAAAAAAGTTTATGCAATTAAACCTCTAACTTTTATGAATAATTCTGGAATATGCATAAGAGAGTTAATAGAATACTTCAGAATTGATTCTGCAGATGTTATTGTTTTTCATGATGATCTAGATATAAGCTTTGGTAAGGTTGTAGCTAAGTTTGGTGGAAGCAGCGCTGGACATAATGGAATAGAATCAATCGATAAATTTATTGGAAAAGATTATTCTCGAGTAAGAATAGGGATTGGAAAACCTGAAACAAAAAACATGGTTACTTATCATGTTCTTGATAACTTCACAGATGATGAAGAAAATAGTATTACAGAAGTAACTTCAAATATTGTTGAATCACTTCCGGTACTTATAGATAAAAAACTAAACCTTTTTTCAAGTAAAGTAAATCAATCATAAAACTTATGAGTCTTAAATGCGGGATCGTTGGTTTACCCAATGTGGGAAAGTCAACATTATTTAACGCTCTAACTCAATCAAAAAAAGCTCAAGCAGCCAATTTTCCATTTTGTACAATCAACCCCAACATTGGAAGTGTTTCTGTACCGGATGAAAGACTAAATATTATTTCAAATATTTCAAAATCAAAAAAAACTATTAATGCTGCAATTTCATTTGTCGATATTGCTGGATTAGTAAAAGGTGCTTCAAAAGGGGAAGGTTTGGGTAACAAATTTTTAACTTATATCAGAGAAGTTGATGCAATAATTCATTTAATTAGATGTTTTGAATCTGAAAAAATACAAAATGTTAATAAGGATATTGATCCAATTAGAGATATAGAAATTGTTGAAACAGAAATGCTTTTGGCTGATTTGGAATTCATTCAAAAAAAATTAGAAAAAAATAAAAAAAAAACTCTAGATGAAGATCAGTTAAAAATATTAAATGACGCTTTAAACTACATCAATAATAACATTGATATTTCAAATTTGTTAGAGAAATATGAAAAAAAACAATTAGATCTAAGTGGATTACTTTCAATAAAACCAAAAATTTATGTTTGTAATGTTGATGAAAGAAGTCTCGTAAAAGGAAATAAGTATGTAAACGCTTGTCTAAAAAAATACGGAAAAGATAATATAATAATAATCTGTGCAGAAATTGAAAATCAGATAATGGAATTGGATTTAAAAGATAAAAAATTTTTTATGACCGAGGCTGGAATTAAGAAAACTGGACTAGATTTATTAATTAACACTGGATACAGAATTTTAAAATTAGAAACATTTTTTACTTTTAATATAGAAGAAACAAGAGCCTGGACTATACCAAAAAATTGTACTGCTATTAAGGCTGCAGGAATAATTCATTCAGATTTTGAAAAAGGATTTATAAAAGCAGAAACGATATCTTATGATGATTTTGTCTTTTGTAAAGGATATAACGGAGCTAAAAATTCTGGAAAATTAAGATTAGAAGGAAAAGATTATATTGTCCAAGATGGAGATATTTTATTCTTTCGTTTCAATACGTGACCAAAGTTTTTTCATACTTAAATAAACTAACCCAGCTAAAATAATCAAATATAAAATAACTTTAAAACCAATTTTATGTCTTGCTTCTAAACTAGGTTCTGAAGCCCAGGTTAAAAATGCAGCTATATCTTTTGCCATCTGCTGAGTTGTAGCTTCAGTTCCATCTGCATAATCCAACAATCCGTCAGAAAGAATATTGGGCATTTTTATATTATGTCCGGGCATGTATTTATTATAATAAACACCATCCTCTAATTTGAAATCTTCAGGAGGATCTTCATATCCTAATAAAATAGAATAAATATAATTAGCTCCTCCCTGTCTAGCTTTTACTAAAACTGACATGTCTGGGGGGTATGCTCCTCCATTTGCTGCTTTTGCTGCCTGAACATTTGGATATGGTTTTATAAATTTGTCTGATAATCTTCCTGGACGAGCAAACATCTCCCCATCACTGTTTGGTCCATCAATTATTTCAAAACTTGCGGCAATATTTTTGGCATCTTCTAATGAAAATTCAGGCCCACCATTTTCTGACAGATTTCTATAACTTAATAATTGTATAGAATGACAACTAGAACATACTTCATTGTAAACTTGGTAACCTCTTCTTAAAGATGCCCTATCAAAGGTTCCAAATAAACCTTCAAAACTCCATTTATTTTTAAGTAAATCTAAACTCTCTGCTGCTATACTATTATTAGCAGAAACCATAATAAACGAATAAACGAATAAAATTTTGATAATATTTTTTATTTTTTTCAGCACAAAATTGTTACCTATTACTAATTGTTCTTGCTTCGTTGCTTAACACTGGATCAGAAATACTTATGGGAAGTGGAATGGTTTTCTCTTTAAAACCTAATATTGGCATTATTAAAATAAAATGTACAAAATAATAAATAGTTGCAACTCTACCAACCTGTAAATATAGACCTTCGGGAGGATTGGCGCCTATGTAACCTAGAATTATAACGTCAGTAACTAATATCCAAAAAAATACTTTGTACAGGGGCCTGAATACTGCACTTCTAACTTTAGAAGTATCCAACCAAGGTAAAAACATTAAAATAAACAAAGAAGCAAACATAACAACAACACCTCCCAGTTTACTAGGAACGGCCCTTAAAATTGCATAAAAAGGAAGCAAGTACCATTCGGGTACTATATGTGTAGGTGTAACCATTGGATTTGCTTTAATATAATTGTCCGGATGACTAAGTATATTTGGAACAAAAAATACAATTCCTGCAAAAATAATTAGAAAAATTATTAGAGCATACAGATCTTTTACAACAATGTAGGGACTAAATGGAACGGTATCTTTTGAGGGTTTTTTAATATCTATTCCTACTGGATTATTGTTTCCCGGAATGTGAAGTGCCCAGATATGCAAAACCACCAATCCAAAAATTAGAAAAGGCACTAAATAATGCAGACTATAAAATCTTGTTAATGTTGGATTATCAACTGCATAACCTCCCCAAAGCCATGTAACAACACTTTCTCCTATTAAAGGTATGGCACTAAATAAGTTTGTTATAACTGTTGCTGCCCAAAAACTCATTTGTCCCCATGGCAAAACATACCCCATAAATGCTGTTGCCATCATTAATATGTAAATAAGCATTCCGATAATCCAAATTATTTCTCTTGGTGATTTATATGAACCATAAAACAATGCCCTAAAAATATGTATGTAAACTGCCAAAAAAAACATTGAAGAACCGTTGGCGTGAACGTACCTTATTAACCATCCATAATTTACATTTCTCATGATATGCTCAACACTTTCAAAAGCATGATCTACATGAGCTACGTAATGCATTGCCAAAACCAAGCCCGTAACAATCTGCACTATCAAACAGAAGGTTAAAATCCCTCCAAAGGTCCACCAGTAATTTAAATTTTTAGGTGTTGGATAATCACTTAGATGATGAGATAAAGTAAGCAATGGTAACCTGCTGTCAAGCCATTGACCAAATTTTGATTTAGGTACAAATTTTTCTTCACTCATTGAAATAAATTAACCTATTTTAATTGAGTTATTATCTACGAATTCATATTTAGGGATTTCAAGATTTGTTGGTGCTGGACCCTTTCTAATTCTTCCTGAGGTATCATAATGCGAACCATGGCATGGACAAAACCAACCATTAAAATCTCCTTTGTTGCCAAGTGGTACACATCCAAGATGTGTACAAACACCTACCATTACTAGCCATTCAGCTTTTTTAACTCTTTCTTGATCTTTTTGCGGATCTTTTAATTCTTCTAATTTAGCGTTTTGTGCAATTTTTATTTCTTCCGCGGTTCTTCTTCTTATAAAAACAGGTTTACCTCTCCATAAAACAGTAATTGTCTGACCTAATTTTATATTGCTAATATCAACCTCTGTACTGGACAAAGCTTTTACAGATGCATCAGGATTCATTTGATCTATTAATGGCCAAATAGCTACTCCCACACCAATTGCTCCTAATGTATATGAAGCTGTAAATAAAAAATTTCTTCTTTTACCAATATCTTTGTTGTTTTCTCTATCTGCAATCTGATTGGAAACGATCACCCACGATAAATATAAAAATATAAGCAAAAGGATTATAATTGTTGATAAAATTGTGTATGAAGAATTCATTGTTTAGTTTTAGACATATTATTAATAATAAAGAATGTATATATATTTTTTATAGGAAAAAATATTTTTTTCCACTGTTAGAATGACACAGATAAGATTAAAAAACTCCAATCTATTTAGAGTTGCACTTTATGAGCCAGATATTCCTCAAAATACTGCTGCTATAATACGCTTGTGTGCTTGTTTTGGAACTAAACTTGATATTATTGAACCTTGTGGATTTTTTTTTAATGATAAAAAATTTAAAAGAGTTGTAATGGATTATAAAAATAAATGCAATTTACAAATATTTAGAAATTTTTCAGAATTTTTAAAAGATAAAAAAAAAGGAAGAATAATTTTAATGACGACAAAAGCACAAAATAAATATTTCAATTTTCAGTTTAAACAAAATGACATCATATTATTTGGTAGCGAAAGTGCTGGAGTACCAAAATCAATACATGAAAGTGTAGACTGCCAGTTGATTATACCAATACAGAAAAATACTAGATCACTAAATATAGTTACAAGCGTAGCAATTGCATTATCAGAAGCTTTAAGACAAAACTATAATCAAAAAAAAATATGAATATTTTAATGAAGCAAAATTTAACGAGATCTTGGTTCACTTTACTACAAGATATTATCTGCCTTGAAATAGAAAATTTAGAAAAAGAATTATCAAAAGAAAGAAATCAATCACCAAAGAAATTCATATATCATAAATGGAAGAAATCATATAACAACTATGATGAAGGAGGTGGTGAATTTAGAATTTTAAGTGATGGATTGATTTTTGAAAAAGTTGGGGTAAATTTTTCAGAAGTATATGGTAAATTTAATAAATCTTTCAAAACCAGTATACCTGGTACAAAAAAAAATTCTAAATTTTGGGCTTCGGGCATATCAGTTGTAATGCATATGAAAAATCCAAAAATTCCTGCAATGCACCTGAATACTAGATTTATTTGTACTCAAAAAAGTTGGTTTGGTGGTGGTACTGATATAACCCCATGTATAAAAGATACAAATGAAGCTAAATGGTTTCATAGACAAATAAAAAAAACTTGTGATATTCATAACAAAAAATATTATCCAAAATATAAAAAATGGTGTGATAATTATTTTTATATAAAACACAGGAAGGAAATGAGAGGAATTGGTGGTATTTTTTTCGATTACAAAATGGATAACTGGAATAAAGATTTCTCATTTATAAAAGACTTGGGCAATAGCTTTATTTATATATTCAAAACAATTGTTAGAAAAAAAATGTTGAAAAAATGGACAAAAAAAGAAAAAATACTTCAACTTAATAAAAGGGGTCGATACGTAGAATACAATTTATTGTATGACCGCGGTACACAATTTGGACTTAATACAGGTGGAAATATAGATGCTATATTGATGTCTCTGCCACCTGTAGCTACATGGAAATAATTTATGGAAAAAGAACCGATTACAGTGAATGGATTAGAAAAATTAAAAAAAGAATTGGAAAATTTAAAAAATATTAAACGACCACAAATAATTGCTGCAATAGCTGAAGCAAGATCCCACGGAGACTTAAAAGAAAATGCCGAATATCATGCCGCAAAAGAACAACAATCTATTTCTGAAGGCAGAATGCAAGAAATCAATGATATCATTGCAAGAGCAAATATTATTGATGTAAAAAATATTCAAAATTCCGACAAAGTCATTTTTGGATCTACAGTAAAACTTTTCAATATCGAAACTAATAAAGAAACAACTTATACCATAGTTGGTAAAGAAGAGGCTGATATAAAAAAAAATTTGATTTATTTTAAATCTCCTATCGGTAAAGGTTTAATAGGAAAAAATAAGAATGATAGGGTAAAAATCACTACTCCGGCTGGTGAAAGAAATTACGAAATAAAAGAGGTAAAATATATTTGAAGTTTATTTAAGTTTTAATATATTTTGAATTTCATTTTTATTAATTTGAAAATTATGATCTATCCAGTATTCTTTTAATTTTTTTAGTATGATTCCCAATTCCTTACTTTCTGAAAATCCATATTGTAATTTTAAATAATTAGCTTCAATAGGAAAAATAGGTATTTCCGACTTTTCCAAAAAATCAATTTGCTTTTTAATTAAATTTAAATTTACTCCATGCTCTAGAAAAATTGAAAAAATTAATAGATCAATTGTAGCTTGAACACCATTTAAATACGCTATTTTAAGTAGTTTTTTCTTATCAAATAGATCTTTAAAAAGATTTCGGAAATTTTTTTTTACAAACAAAATTCTTTTTTTTATTTTGTTTGATAGATTATATTTATATAAAAAAAATTCACTATTATCTGAATTATCAATCAATAAGATAGAAAGAAGTAAAGCTGTATCCAACTTAGTCAAAATATGATTAGAAATTTTATTTACAATATTTAGTCGATTATAATATTTGAATTGAGGAAAAACTGATAAAATTATGAAACAAGAAAATTCATCTTTAAATAAATTATAAAAATTTTTAAGGTCTAATATTTTAAACATTTCATCAAGAATTCTTTCCCTCGAAATCTTCAGTAGTCCCTCTACATTTCTTTTAATTGCTTTGATGGTTTCACTTTCATGAGCGTGTTTACCATATTGAGTATGAAATCTTAAATATCTTAATATTCTTAAATAATCTTCTTTAATTCTTTGATCAGGATCTCCAATAAACTTAATTATACCCCTTTTTAAATCTTCTATTCCACCAAGTGGATCGTAGATTTCACCTCTTAAATTTGAATAAATTGCATTAATTGTAAAATCTCTTCTCTTTGCATCAATTTCCCAATCAGAAATAAATTCAACATCAGCATGTCTACCATCAGTACTTATATCTTTTCTTAGAGTTGTCATTTCAAACTTTAAATTATTAATTACAACTGTAATCGTTCCGTGCGAAATTCCTGTTTCAAAAAATTTAATTTTATTTTGGTTTAAAATTTTTTTTAATTTTTCCGGACTTAGATTGATTGCAATATCAATATCATTAATTTCTTCCTGATTTAAAAGTTTTCTTACACATCCGCCGACGAGCATTAATTTAATTTCTTTATTTTGATTTTTTAGAATTGAAAAAATATGTTTTGCACCATTAAAATATTCAAGGTCTTTTAATGATTTGACACTTATTGTAAAATTTCTACCAGATTTATTTGCAGAAATTGCTGTTTTAATTTTACTAAACATAGTTGGCTGGGGCGCTAGGATTCGAACCTAGGATCGCGGTACCAAAAACCGCTGCCTTACCGCTTGGCTACGCCCCATAATATATTTGGATATAACATAAAAAACACAGATTATATAGTTTTTGAAGTTTCACACCAATAACGTGGAAATTTTTTTAGGATGTTTTTTTTAGCTTTCTGTGCACTTACTGGCTCATCAAAATACCCAACGCACGTTGATCCTGAGCCAGTCAACCTAGAAAAGATACAGTTTTCCTGTTCTTTGATGAAATAATTTAAAATTTTTATTTTTGGATTTTGTGTAAAGACTATTTGTTCGAGATCATTTCTATCTAATCTTATACTATTTAAATTAAATAATTTTTGAAAATTTGAAAGATTTTTTTTTGAATAAGGCTTGGAGAATCGTTTATTCCTAAAATAAATATCTTTGGATAAACATTTTATTCCTGGATTAACTAATAAAACGTACAGATTTAATTTATTTTTAGTTCTTATCAAATACTTTTTGTTATCTATCAAAAATGTATTTTTAACTTTAAGACCTAATGGAACATCTGAGCCAATCATATATGCTATTTTTAACAATTGTTTTTGACTTATTTTAAGTTTGTAATTTAATATAAAAAATTTAATTAGTGCAGCAGCATTCATAGAACCACCGCCGAGACCTGCGCTGTGAGGAATGTTTTTTTTTATTTTAATGATAAATTTTTTATCTTTTAGATAATTATATTGTCTTAAAATATTTATTGTTTTTTTAATTGAGTTTTTTTGTAAGTTGATATTATATTTAAATTTACCATAAAATTTTATTTGATCCTCTGCAGATTTAATTTCTTTAATACTAATTATATCAAATAAATTTGCAAAAGTTACTAATGATTGAATCTTATGCATTCCAGTATTTAATTTCTTAATTACTCTTAATGATAAGTTTATCTTACAAAATGAACGAATAAGAAACGTTTTCATTTCTTATACTAGGAATGATTTTGTATACCTAAAACTAATTTTTCTTTAATTTTATCCTTCATTTCATTTTCAGTAGTTTCAAGTTTCAAAACATAATTCCAAAAATAATTTGCTTGTAATTTTTTTTTTAATTTCCATAGTATATCCGCATAATGATCATTGATTATTGGATCTAAAGGTAAAAGTTGAACAGCTTTTTGTAATAACTTTTCTGCCTCTTCATACCTCCCTGTTAAATACATGCCCCAGCCTAATGAGTCTATAATATATGGATCTTCTTTTCTTTTATTATACGCTATTTGTAACATTTGAATTGATTTATCTAAATTGACATTTCTTTCTAGCCATGAGTAAGCTAGATAATTTAATACATAAGGTTCGCCCGGAGCTAAACTCAAAGATTGAATTAAATCATCTTCAGATTTTTTCCAGAATTTCGATCTTTCATAACTCATTCCTCTTCTATGTAAAATTTCTGGATACAGGTGATGGTCTTGACTAACAATATTTAAAACTTTGGTATAGTATTTAATTGACTCTTCATATTCTTCAAAATCTTTATAAAAATTTGCTAAATCGTAATAATGTTTAACATTTGGATTTACTAATTCTTTAAAACTTTTATTTAAAAAAATTATTGCAGATTTACTGTTTTCCAATTTGCTTTTTATCCATACAAGTCTTTTTTTGGCATGCCAGTTGAATATATAATTTTTTGAATCGAACGTTGAATAAATTTTTTTTGAATTATTATAATCTTCTAAGTGAAAGTAATTTTCAGCTAACAATGCTTTATTAAATGTAAAATTAGAATTAAGATAAGAAGATAAATTTAGATAGAAATTGGAAAGTGAATAATCTCCTCTACTAGAATGCAAATTTGCTACTAAATAAAAAAATTCACTTATTAAATGTTTGGGATTTTTACAATCAAACATTTCATTTATTTTATTTATTTTTCCCTCCTCTAACCATGATCTTATTTGATGTAAAAGCAAGTTATGATCTAATATATCAATATCTTTTTCCAACAATTTTCGAACTTCGTCATAACGTTTTTTTGATACAAGAAAATTAACATAAAAAAAATTGTACCTAGTAAAATTTGCTGTATCGGAATTAATTAATTTTAAAAATCCTTCATCAATCTTTTTGTTATCTAGGTAGCAATTCACAAAAGCTTTATTAATTAGTACAAAATTATTATAATTTTCTGAAATAAGATCTATTACCGTATTGTAATCGTACAAAGAATTTTTGAATATTTGAGTATAACTCAAAAGCATTTGNGCAATTAATTTTTCGAAACTGGAAAAATTGTTATCCTTAATAATTGAATCAAAGTAGTGAGCAGATCTTTCATAGTTTTTTTCCAGCAAATAATTCGTACCCATTAATAAGCGAGCGTTAAAAAAATTTAAATTTTCTTTTTTTAATTTTTTTAAATACAAAAATACTTCCGGAATTTTTTTTGTTTGTACTAACACAAAAATTAGTTCACGGTTAAATTGATCATGATTATTTTTCAAATGATTTAAACTGTTCAAGTATTTTAATGCCAACTTATTATCATTATTATTAGATGAAATTATTCCAGAAAAATAACTAGAAATACTCTTACTAGAATATAATTTCTTTTGATTTGATGAATATGCGCAAAAATTTGAAAGAAAACCAAAAAAAATTAAGATATAAATAAAAATTTTTGTTAAACTTAAATTCATAAAATATTATAATCTACGATGAATAATCAAATAAATCAAAAAATTCTCTCACTTATAGAATATTATAATTTGTTAAATATAGATTTATTAATAAATAATTCTCCAATTAATCGATTTAAGAACAATCAAAAGTTATCATATGTAGAGGAAAAATTAAAAAGACTTGGTGAATTAAAAAGAATGATTAATTCTATAAAAAACTGTGAATTAAAGAATTCAGCTAATAAAATGGTCTTTTCTGACGGAAATGTGAACTCTAAAATTATGCTTATAGGTGAAGGACCTGGCGCGCAAGAAGATATAGAAGGCCTACCTTTTGTTGGACGTGCAGGAAAATTGTTAGATAAAATGTTGGAAGCTATAAATCTTAGTAGAAAAAAAGTATACATATCAAATGTGGTAAACTACAGACCACCTAACAATAGAAAACCTACTGATCTAGAAATTGAAAGATATTATCCTTTTTTAAAATTACATATAGAGATAATTAATCCTATAATTCTTATACTTTTAGGTAGTACAGCACTCAATGCAATTATTGGAAATAAAGAGGTAATTTCAAAAGTAAGAGGAAAATGGATGAGAAAAAAAATTGGAAATTGTGAACCTTATATCATCGCATCTTTTCACCCTGCTTTTTTAATGAGACAACCTGAGCAAAAAAAACTGGCTTGGATCGATTTAAAATTAATAAATAAAAAAATTAAACAACTAAATTTTTAGTCTTATAGGTCAAATTTTCTGAATAAAAATCATCTAATTGCTGGCGTTGATGAGGCGGGAAGAGGAAGTTGGATTGGACCCGTTTTTTCTGCTGCAGTTATATTGAAAAAAAAAATCAATAAAAATCTATTAAAAGACTCCAAAAAAATACCTGCTAAAAAAAGAAGACAATTAGCAAATTATATAAAAAAAAATTCTATATATTCCATAAGCAAAGCTTCAACAAAGGAAATAGATAGTTTTAATATTTTGCAGGCAACTCTACTCTCCATGAAAAGAGCCATAAAAAAATTAAAACGCAAACCAAATATAGTCTTAATCGATGGGGTTCATGCACCAAAAAACATGAACTATAATTTTAAAACTGTAATTCGAGGAGATGAAAAAATTCCAGTCATTTCAGCTGCGTCAATTATTGCTAAGGTGGCAAGAGATAGATACATTACAATATTATCAAAAAATTATAAATCATACGGCTGGCTAACTAATTTTGGGTATGGAACCAAAAAACATTTAAATGCCATTAGAAAATTTGGTGTTACTATCCATCATAGAAAATCTTTTAAGCCTATGCACAACATCTTGTTAGGTAAAAAAAAATAGGCACAATTTAGCTAATTTATTTTCAATCACAAGTTGACCAAGACTCTTGTTTGGAGTCTAATTATTCACGTGAAATTATCATGTATATAGATCAACTAAAAAATAAAATTTTAAACGGAGATTGTCTTAAGAAATTAAAAAAGATTCCCGATAAAATTTTTGATCTAATTTTTGCAGATCCACCTTACAACTTGCAAATAGGAAAGGAATTAAAAAGACCTGATAATAGCAAAGTAAATGGAGTTAAAGATAAGTGGGATCAATTTAAAAATTTTGAACACTATGATAACTTTTGTAAAAATTGGTTAAGCGAATGTAAAAGAGTTCTTAAAGATGATGGTGTTATTTGGGTAATAGGATCTTATCATAATATTTTTCGTATAGGTTATCATATTCAAAATATGGGATATTGGATACTCAATGATGTTATATGGAAAAAAAATAATCCTATGCCAAATTTTAGAGGTACTAGATTTACTAATGCACATGAAACATTAATTTGGGCTTCGAAAAACAAAAACTCAAAATACACATTTAATTATCAATCTCTTAAATGTTTAAATGATGACTTACAGATGAGATCTGATTGGACTATACCTATTTGTAATGGTAGAGAAAGAATAAAAAAAAGTGGAAAAAAAGTCCATTCTACACAAAAACCTGAGTCTTTATTACATAGAATTTTATTAGCGTCAACAAACAAGGGTGATTTTGTTTTTGATCCATTTCTTGGATTAGGAACAACTGCTGCTGTAGCAAAAAAAATTGGTAGAAATTATTTCGGGATTGAGAAAGAAAAAAAATATTTTAAAGTTGCAAAACAAAGATTAGAAAAAACGATAAAAATAGAAGATGATTTTCTTGACACCATCAAAAACAATAAATCTAAACCCAGAATACCATTCGGATCTTTAGTTGAACTCGGAATAGTTAGGCCAGGCATGAATATATTTAATCAGAAGAAAAAAATAAGTGCCAAAATTATGGCCGATGGAAGTATCAAGTATAATAATTCTGAAGGATCAATTCACAAAGTAGCGGCAAAAATAATTGGTGCAGAAAGCTGTAATGGTTGGACATATTGGCATTGTAATATAGATGGAGCAACGGTTCCGATAGATTATCTGAGACAAAGGCTGATTTTAAAAGCAAGTTAGTTTATTAATATAATTTTTCTAATTTTGTAATAATTGTTTTTGTAAAAGAAGGCATAAATTCATTGCTATACCCATCTACGGAATACCAATCAAATTTTTTTGGTATATTTTTTGTGAATTTATAAAACAAATTTATATTCATTTTAATATTTGAAATATTATTTTTATAATTACACAAATAATTCCATCCTTTTTGTTTTAAATTATTATGTATAACATTTATTTGAACTTCTGGCATTATAAAACCATTTAAAAAACTTAAATTTTTATTATTAGTTAGAGCTATTTCCTTTTTATATTTATTTAAATAACAAAAAATATTAAATTTTTTTTCTCTAATAGGAAACTTCTTGTTCAATAAAATATAATTTTGGGTTTTAAAAGATTTGCAATATTTTTTTAAATTGCAAATTTTACATAATGGATTTTGAGATTTACAAACTACAGCACCAAATTCCATTAAAGCTTCGGCAAAGTCTGCATTTCTATCTATATTGGGTAATTTGTTAATAATTTTTTTAATCTCAGCATCAAAATTTTGAACACCTACTTCATTTAAAAATAATCTCGAGAAAACCCTCTTCACATTTCCATCAACTGGAATACATGGCCTATTATGAACTAAGGCAGATAATGAATTAGCTGTATATTCTCCTACTCCGGGCAATTTTATAATTTTTTCAAATTCTTTTGGAAGTTTACTATTGTAATGCTTAACTAAAATCTTTGCTGTTTTATGCAAATTCTTTGCTCTTCTATAATATCCTAGGCCTTCCCAAAGTTTTAAAATCTTTTTTTCATGACTAGCAGATAAAACTTTTAAATTTGAAATTTTTGTAACAAATTTTTTAAAATATGGAATTACAGTACTAACTTGTGTTTGTTGCAACATAAATTCGCTTACAAGTACATAGTATACTTTTTTGTTTTTGGGTGTTTTAATCCTCCAAGGTAAAATTCTTTTGTTATTATCGTACCAATGAAGTATTTTTTTTGGTAAAATTGATGCAAGCTTATGCATATAAAAGACAATATAAAGCAAAATACATTTTATATTCAAGGTTTAAGATCTTTTAAAAATTCTTTGCCAAAAAACGTAAAAAAAATCTTAAACAAAAAGGGTTTTGTTTACTCTGAAATACTGAATAGATGGAATTATTTAGTAGGTAATGAAATATCAAAAGTATCTTTTCCAAAAACATTTAAACCTGGTGGAAAAAATATTCCAGGAACTCTAATAATAAGCGTACAAAGAGGTAATGAAATTAATGTAGAATTTAGTAAAAATACTATCATAGAAAAAATTAATGCTTTTTTTGGATATAAAATTCTTAATAATGTTCGTTTAGAAACATTTAATATTTTAAAAGAAAATTTTAATAAAAGAAAAATGCACATATCCACAAATACTAAAAAGAAATTTAAAAATTCTTTAAAATCAGTAAATAATGAAAAAATAAAAAAATCTCTAATAGAATTAATAAACACAATTCAAAAATGAGAGAAATAATTTATATTCTGCTATTTTTTTTTTTAAGTATAGATTCTTTTGCTAGTGAAAATTATAAATTAAGCGATATCACGGAAGGAAATGAAAACGCAAAAATAAAGATTTATTCCTATCAATCTTTAACTTGTCCACATTGTGCATCCTTTCATACTAAAATTTATCCCCTTCTAAAAAAAGATTATATTGATACAGGTCTTGCAAAAATATCTTTTAAACCTTTTCCTCTAGACCTGACAGCACTTAACGCTGCAAAAATTGCTCAATGTGTAAATAAAGAAAAAAGGATTTCTTTTTTAGATCATTTATATAAAACACAAGAAAATTGGATAAGAGGTGAGAAAATAGAAGATATAAATCAAAATCTCAAAAAATCTGCGAAACAATTTGGTCTTAGTGAGGACGATTTTGATCAATGCTTAGCTTTTGAAGATGTAGAAAATTATATATTAAATAGTAGAATTGAAGCAGTGAAAAAATTTAAAATAAAATCAACACCAACACTAGTTATAAATGATGAAATATTTAAAGATACTCTTAAATACAAAAACATAAAAAAATTAATTGAAAAATTAATTTAGCAAATTAAATGGAATTTAAAAAAATTCAGTTGACTGGTTTTAAATCATTTGTTGAAAGAACGTCTTTTTTAATAGAAAAAGGTTTAACAGGAATTGTGGGACCAAACGGTTGTGGCAAATCAAATATAGTAGAATCATTAAAGTGGTGTATGGGAGAAACCTCTGCGAAAAGTATGCGAGGATCGGGAATGGAAGATGTTATTTTTTCTGGTACGGCTAATAAACCTTCAAAAAATATTGCTGAAGTAATTATAACTATTAATAATTCTGAAAAAGAAGGACCTATACAATACAAAGATATTGAATCAATTAATGTAAAGAGAAGAATTGAAAAAGAAAAAGGTTCTAAATATTTTATAAATGAAAAAGAAGTAAGAGCGAGAGATGCTCAAACATTTTTTGCCGATCTCTCTACTGGGGCACATTCACCTTCAATAATTAGCCAAGGAAGAATTGGAGCTCTTGTAACAGCAAAACCTTCAGATCGAAGAGCCATTCTTGAAGAGGCTGCTGGAATATCTGGAATTCATGCAAGAAGACATGAATCGGAATTAAGACTAAATTCTGCAGAAAATAATTTAAAAAGGGGTGATGAACTAAGAAGACAACAAGAAAAACAATTAGAAAATTTAAAAAAACAAGCAGAAGAAGCAACAAAGTACAAAATAATTTCAGAAGAAATTAAAAAATTTGAAGCAGGTCTTTATTATTTGAAATTACAAGATATTGAAAATGATATTAGATTGGAAAACGAAAATATGGGTGAAACTGATGATGACGTAAGTGGATTAACGATTGAATTAAATCATTGTGATGATCTTCTAAAAAATGAGAACTTAAAACTCAAACCACTTAGAGATCAAAGCATAGAAATACTGTCTAGACTACAAATATTTAATTTAGAGATAAAAAATTTAGAAGAACAAGAAACCAGAATAAAAGATGAAAAGAATAGTTTAATTGATTCTGAAAAAATACTAGAGATTGATATTGATAGAGAAAAAAGAATTGTAATTGACGCCACAGCTAATGAGAAAAAATTAATTGAAGAAAAAAAAGATCTAATAGATATTGAGACAAAATATTATGAACTTGAGAAAAAAACAAATAAAGATCTAAATATAGCTGCTGAAAATCTTAAAACTGAACAAGATAAGTTGGAAGACGTTTCGAAAAAATTAGCAATAGATTCCAATTCACTTGAAAATTTAGAAACACTAAAACAATTATTATTAAATTTAGAAAAATGCCGTGAATATATGAAGGATGATAATATCGAAGAAACTTCTAATTTGATAAATAAAACAATAGAAAATTTGAAAAAATTAATTTTAAGACTTAAAGACACATCAAATAATCAAAAATTAGAAGAACTAAGTAAAATAAATAATAAAATAAAAGTTTCACAAGAAAACTACACTTCTGTATTCAGTAAAAATCAAACAATAAAAGCCGACTCAATAAAAAGACAAGAACGTATAAAAAATATAGATGGAGAAATTAAGAACTGGAAAAATTTAAGTTCAAATTCTGAAAAAATGATAACCGAATTAAAAACAAGAAAGGAAAAAACCATACTGAGCTTAAGCAAAATAGAAAAGCTTCCAGAAAGTATTGCTGTGAAAAAAGGTCAAACATTACAGAATATTAAAATTACTGAACAAGCAAAATTAAAAATTGAACAAGAGATAAAAAATGCTGAAATTATTTATGAAGATCACAATAAAAATTTAAAAACGATACAAGAAAAAATTGTTATTGCTAGAGAAAATAGAGCAAGCGCAACAGCTACATTGGGGGGTTT
>AZHR01000011.1 GCA_000504625.1 alpha proteobacterium SCGC AAA240-E13 | reverse complement strand
TTTCCATAGAGCCTCTTCCACCTGGAAAAGGTAGGGAAATAGAAAATAAAATTAAAGGTGGAGCTATTCCCAAGGAATTTATTCCAGGCGTTGAAAAAGGTATTGAGAGCGTTTCAGATTCTGGAATTTTAGCAGGCTTTCCGATTATAGATTATAAAGTTACAATAGTTGACGGGTTACATCATGGTGTTGACTCTAGTGTCTTGGCCTTTGAAATTGCTTCAAGACATTGTTTTAAAGAGCTATGCACAAAAGCTTCTTTAAAGCTTCTTGAACCAATTATGAGAGTAGAAGTTGTTACTCCAGAAAATTACATGGGAGATGTAATTGGTGATCTTAATAGTCGAAGAGGTCATGTGGGAGCTACAGAACCCAGAGGTAATGCTACAGTTATTACCGCAATGGTACCACTTGCTAATATGTTCGGTTATGTGAATAACTTAAGATCAATGTCTCAGGGCAGGGCACAATATTCAATGTTCTTTGATCATTATGAAAAAGTACCTCAAAATGTTCAAGAAGAAGTAACAAAAAAGTTGGCTTGAAATGGAAAAACAAAATATCAGAATTAAACTTAGGGCTTACGATAACAAAATACTAGATCAATCTACTCTGGAGATAGTTAATACAGTCAAAAGAACTGGCGCTAATATTAAAGGCCCAATTCCTTTACCTACCAAAATAGAGAGATACACTGTTTTAAGATCTCCGCATATCGATAAGAAAAGTAGAGAGCAATTTGAAACTAGAACACACAAAAGATTAATAGATATAGTTGAACCAACTCCTCAAACAGTCGAAGCATTAATGAAATTGGATTTAGCATCAGGGGTAGATGTAGAAATAAAAATATAAGGTTTAATATGACAAATATTGGATTAATTGGAAAAAAAATTGGTATGAGTAGAGAATTTTTTTCTATAGGTTTATCTGTTCCTGTCACTGTAATAAAAATAGAAAAAGGTAGAGTTATAGATTTAATTACAAAGGAGAAAAGAGGATATGATGCTATCAGAGTTGGTTTTGGAAAAATTAAATCATCAAAATTAACCAAATCAATGAAAGGCTTTTATAGTAAAAAGTCAACTGAACCTAGAAGATATTTAAAAGAGTTTAGGGTAGAAAATATTTTTAATTATAAAGAAGGAAATGAAATAGGACTAGAAATCTTTAAAGATGTTAAATTTATTGATGTCACATCAAAGACAATAGGAAAGGGTTTTGCTGGTGTAATGAAAAGACATAATTTTTCGGGATTAAGGGCTTCACATGGTGTATCTGTATCCCACCGTTCTCACGGATCAACTGGACAAAGGCAAGATCCTGGTAAAGTATTTAAGGGAAAAAAAATGGCTGGCCATATGGGAGATAAATATAGAACTATGCAAAACTTGGAAGTAATAAAATCTGATTTAAATAATGATTTAATTTATTTAAAAGGTTCTATTCCAGGCTCCAAAAATTCATTAGTTTTTTTAAGAAATTCAATTAAATTAATTACAAAAAAAACAGTATTAGAAAAAAATATTACAACTCATGTCAAAGAACAAAAAATAATAGCTAAAAAAGATGTCAACACGAAAAGTATGAATAAAGAGGAGAAGAAAATAGAAAAAAAAGAGCAAACTAACCTTAAATCTGACAAGCTAAAAAATAAAAAATGAAAATAAATATTATTAGTATAAATGGTAAAGTCTCTGAGCTAGAAATATCAGAAAAGATTTTTTCTTCTGATATAAATAATAAGTCACTAGCTCATGTTCTTTATTCACAGATTGCAAATCTTAAACCGCGAGTAGCTAAAACTAAACAAAGAAATGAGATAATAGGTTCTACAGCAAAAATTTATGCACAAAAGGGTACAGGTAACGCTAGACACGCTAGTAAGAAGGCACCTATTTTTGTTGGTGGAGGTATAGCACATGGTCCTAAAGGTAAAGTTTACAAGGTAAGAAAAATAAATAAAAAAGAAAAAAAAAGGAGCCTCATTAGTGCAATTTCTCAAAAAAACAAAGGTAAAAATTTAATTATTTTTGATGACATTAAAGTGAAAATTAATAAAACAAAAGAATTTAACAAATTTTTAAAAAGAAATGGAATAATTAATGCGTTAATTGTTACAGATTCTGAATCGAAAAAAAATATTGAATTATCTGCAAGAAATATCCCCAATGTAAAACTTATCGATACTTCTTATTTGAGTACTTACGATGTTTTAAAATATAAACAAATTATATTTACAAAAACCTCAATCAAGGATTTAGAAAAAAGGCTTTTAAACAATGAATAAAATTAATTTATATGACAGTATATTAAATCCTTTGGTAACTGAAAAATCAACGCATCTTTCAGAATTAAATAAGGTTGTATTTAAGGTTAGCAGATCGGCGAATAAAAAAACTGTTAAAAAAAATATTGAAAAGATATTTAAAGTTAAGGTTGTAAAAGTAAATATAATTAATAGACAAAACAGGATTAAAACTTCTAGAAATAAAAAAATTAAAATTCAAGGATATAAAAAAGCAATTGTTACTTTAAAAAAAGGTCAAAGTATAGATTTAACTACAGGAATATAAAATGGCATTTAAAACTTTTAAACCTTATACAAAATCTACTCGTGGAACAGTAATTGTAGCAAAAAAAGGACTCTGGAAAGGAAAATCAGTTAAATCACTTACTTCTGGAAAAAAATCATCTTCAGGAAGAAATAATTTAGGACGAATTACTTCAAGAAGAAGAGGCGCAGGTCACAAAAAAAAATACCGAAAAATTGATTTTTTTAGAAACAAGTATGACATGGAAGCTGTTGTTGAAAGAATAGAATACGATCCGAATAGAACTTCTCATATTATGTTGGTAAAATATGAAGATGATAAAAAATCATACTTGTTGCATCCTCAAAATATCAAAATTGGAGATAAAATTATTTCTGGAAATAAAAAAGAAATTAAAGTGGGAAATTGTATGCCCTTAAGTGACATTCCTGTTGGGACTGCTATACATAATGTTGAAATGGAACCAAATGGTGGTGCAAAAATTGCAAGATCAGCGGGGTCGTCAGTTCAAATAACTGGATCGGACGGAGAATATTCAATAATAAAATTAGCATCTGGAGAAATTAGAAAAATAATTAGTAGATCAAAGGCTACTATTGGAGTTTTATCTAATCCAGATCAAAAAAATATAAAAATCGGTAAAGCAGGAAGAAACAGATGGTTAGGAATCAGGCCAAGTGTAAGAGGAGTAGCCATGAATCCTATAGATCATCCACATGGCGGTGGTGAAGGTAGGACTTCTGGTGGTAGAAATCCTGTTTCTCCATGGGGACAATCAGCTAAAGGATTAAAAACTAGAATTAATAAGAGAACAGATAAATATATTATTTCAAGAAGGAAAAAGAGGGTTTAAATTATGTCTAGATCAGTATGGAAAGGTCCATTTGTAGATCCAAATTTAATAAAAAAAGTAGAAAAACACAAAAATGAAACGAGTAGAAAACCAATAAAAACCTGGTCTAGAAAGTCTACAATTATTCCAGACTTTGTGGGAATAAGTTTCTTAATTCATAATGGAAAAAAATTTATTTCAATAACAATTTCTGAAGATATGGTTGGACACAAACTTGGAGAGTTTTCACCAACAAGGCAATTTGCTGGTCATACTCCTGCTGATAAAAAAGCTAAACAAGATGAAGCAGCTACTAAAGCAATGAAAGATTTTAATGCAAAAAAATAAACAAGATATCAATAAAGATAATTTAGTTAAAAGTATTAATAAAAACGTTAGGAGTAGTACTAGAAAAATTTCTATAATTTTAAGAGGTATTGTTGGAAAAAAAGTTGAACATGCCTTACGTGATTTAACGTTTGCTAACCAAAGAATCTGTAAAGAAGTAAAAAAAACTTTACATTCAGCTATAGCTAACGCAGAAAATAATTTTCAATACGATATTGATAATTTATTTATAAAAGAAGCTTATTGTGGAAAATCATTGGTAATGAAAAGATTTAGACCTAGAGCAAAAGGAAGAGCAAGTCCTATAAAAAAACCATACAGTAATATTACTATTATACTGTCAGATAAAATTAAAAAATTGGAGAGTTATGGGACAAAAGGTTAATCCAATTGGTTTTAGACTAGGAGTAAACAGAGGGTGGGATTCTGTATGGTTTGCAAAAAAAAAGCAATATGGAAAAAATTTAATCGAAGATTTTAATATAAGAGAATACATAAAAAAAAATGTGGTAAACTCAGGAATTTCAAAAGTTATGATTGAGAGATCGGCAAAAAAGTGCTTTGTAACTATTTACACATCAAGACCTGGATTTGTTATTGGTAAAAAGGGAAGTGATATAGAAAAAATCAAAAAAAAATTATCTAAATTTACTAGTAATGAGGTAACTCTTAATATTAAAGAAGTTAAAAAGCCTGAATTAAACAGTTATTTAGTTGCAGAGAATATAGCTCAACAACTAGTAAAAAGAATTGCATATAGGAGAGCAATAAAAAGAGCAATACAATCAGCATTAAGATTGGGAGCTAAAGGTATCAAGGTCAGGGTAAGTGGAAGGTTAGCAGGCAACGAAATAGCACGGTCAGAATGGGTAAGAGAGGGTAGCGTTCCCTTACATACTTTAAGAGCGGATGTTGATTATGCTGAAACAGAAGCATTAACCACCTATGGAATGATAGGAGTTAAGGTATGGATATATAGAGGTGAGATATTTAGAAAAGAATTTAATCAAGAGACAAATAAAAATTAATTATGTTACAACCTGCAAGAACAAAACATAGAAAAGCACATAAAGGACGTATTCATGGAAAAGCATCTAGATGTGATAAACTAAATTATGGTTCATACGGTTTAAAAAGTTTAGAGCCTGAAAGAATTATCTCAAATCAAATTGAATCAGCAAGAGTAGCATTAACTAGACATATGAAAAGAACAGGGAAAGTATGGACAAGAATATTTCCTAATATTCCCGTATCTAAAAAACCTACTGAAGTAAGAATGGGCAAAGGTAAGGGCGCACCTGAATATTGGGTTTGCAGAGTAAAACCTGGAAGAATTTTATTTGAAGTAGATGGTGTAAGTGAAACTGTTGCAAGAGAAGCCTTATATAAAGCATCAGCAAAATTACCGGTTAATACAAAATTTATTAAAAGATAATTTATGAAACTAAAAGAAATAAAAAAATTCACAAAGGACCAGTTGAGTGAAAATCTTAATAAGTTTAAAAAAGATTTATTTAACCTAAGATTTCAAAAAATTAATGGCCAATTGACAAATCCATCAAAGTTTAAAGAAACAAAAAAAACAATTGCTAGAATAAACACATTTATTAAGAGAAAATAATATGTCAAAGAAAATATTAAAAGGAAAAGTTATTAGTGATAAAAATAAAAAAACAATTGTTGTTTTAGTGGAAAGAAAATATCAACATCCTTTTCTCAAAAAAGTTATTAAGATTAAAAAAAAATATCACGCACATGATGAAAATAATATTTTTAAAAATGGAGATATTGTTCAAATTAAAGAGTCAAAACCATATTCAAAAAATAAACGCTTTGAAGTGTTAAAGGAAAATAAATGATACAAGTACAAACAGAATTATTTGTAGCAGATAATACCGGAGCCAAGAAAATTGAATGTATTAAAGTTTTGGGAGGTTCAAAAAGAAGATATGCTTCTATTGGGGATATAATTGTAGTGAGTGTAAAAGAAGCAATACCAAAAGGTAAAGTAAAAAAAGGTTCCGTATATAAAGCTGTTATTGTCAGAACTAAACAAGGTATTTTTAGAAATGATGGTTCAAAAGTAAAATTTGACAAAAATGCTGCCGTGTTAACTGATGAAAAAGGCGAACCATTAGGAACTAGAATTTTTGGTCCTGTTACAAGAGAATTAAGATCAAGAGGACAAATGAAAATAATTTCACTAGCTCCTGAGGTGCTGTAATTTATGTATTTGAAAAAAGGAAATATTGTAAAAGTATTAGCTGGCAAGGATAAAAATAAATCAGGTGAAATTATTGAAGTAATAAATAAATTTAATAAAGCAAAAGTAAAAGGAATCAATATGGTAAAAAAACATTTAAAAGCTACTAAAGAAAAGAAAGGTGGAATAATCACAAAAGAGAATTTCATTCATCTATCTAATTTGATCTTAGTGGAAGATAAAAAAAAGAAAACGACAATTAAGAAAGAAAATAAACAAAAATGAATGCAAGATTAAAGGAAATTTATTATTCAAAAATCCAGGTAGATTTAACCAAGAAACTTTCGTTGAAAAATAAACTTATGGTTCCAAAAATTGAGAAAGTTATAATTAACATGGGTTTGGGTAATGATGGAAATGATAAAAAAATTTTACAATCTTGTTCAAACGATCTTTCTTTGATTGCTGGTCAAAAACCAGTTGTGACAAAGTTTAAAAAATCTATATCAAATTTTAAGTCTAGAAAAAATACAAATGCAGGATTAAAAGTAACTTTAAGAAACAATAAAATGTATGAATTTATTGATAGATTAATAAATATTGCTCTTCCAAGAATAAAAGATTTTCGAGGTTTAAATCCAGCTAGTTTTGATAAATTTGGTAACTATACACTTGGAATCAAAGAACAAATTATTTTTCCTGAAATAAATTTTGATAAAGTTGAAAAGATACGAGGTCTAGATATTACAATTGTAACTTTGGGAACAAACAAAGAGTATAATTTAGTGTTATTAAAAGAATTTAATTTTCCTTTTTTTAAGGAGAAAATGAATTAAATAAAAAAAATATGGCAAAAAAAAGTTCAGTAAATAGAAATAACAAAAGAATAAAATTAAATTTAAAATTTTTTAGCAAAAGAAAAAAATTAAAAGATATAATTATGAATAAAAAATTAAGCTTAGAAGAAAGATTTAAAGCTCAAATGAAATTATCGAAATTACCAAAAAATTCATCTAAAACTCGTATTAAAAATAGATGTGAAATCACTGGAAGATCACATGGTGTTTATAGAAAATTAAGAATATCAAGGATTGCATTAAGAAAATTAAGTTTAGAAGGGAAAATACCTGGAATGATTAAGTCTAGTTGGTAATAAAAGGAGGAATATATGAGTCTTACAGATCCCATAGGTGACATGATAGTAAGAATTAAAAATGGTCAAATGCGTATGCACAGTAAAATTAAAATGCCTGCTTCATCTTTTAAAGGTAAAATTTTGGAAGTACTTAAAAGAGAAGGTTTTATTTTGAATTATTCTATTGATCAGAAAGATGAAACAAAAATGAAATTTTCAATTGATTTAAAATATAATTCAGGTCAACCAGTTATAAAGAATATAGAAAGAATTTCAAAACCAGGAAGAAGATTTTATTCAAGTGCAGAAAGCATTCCAAAAATTCAAAATGGTTTGGGTATTGCTATAGTTTCTACTCCAAAAGGAGTAATGACAGATACGGAAGCTAGAAAAGCTAATGTAGGCGGCGAAATTATTTGTAAGGTTTTTTAATGTCCAAAATAGGGAAAAAAAAAATTTTAATTCCAAAGGAAGTAAATGTTTTAATTAATGGAGACAACCTTGATATTAAAGGACCTAATGGTAATAAAAAAATGAATTTAGATACAAAATTATTTGATGTAAACATAAGCAAAGATAACGAATTGTCTATTAAACCTAAAAAAATCAATGACGATATTAAAAAAATATGGGGAATGAATAGAAGTCTTTTGAATAATGCTATAATTGGTGTTCATAAGGGATATGAAAAAACATTAGAAATGTCTGGAGTTGGTTATAGGGCAGCCATCAAAGGAAATAATTTAAATCTACAATTGGGTTATAGTCATAATATTGATTATGAAATTCCAAAAGACGTAAAAATTGTAGTGGAAAAACAAACTACTATCAAGATTAATGGTTCGGATAAACAATTGGTTGGTATGACAGCCTCAGAAATAAAATCATTCCGATCTACTGAACCATACAAAGGTAAAGGCATTAAAGAAAAAGGAGAATATATTCTACGAAAGGAAGGAAAAAAGAAATAAAAAATGAAATTAGATAAATTAATAAGAAAGAAATTGAGAATTAGAACCAAACTAAGAAGTGCTAATAAAAATAATAGACCTAGATTAACAGTTACTAGATCCTCAAAAAATATATCAGCACAAATAATTGATGATAATAATAGTCAAACACTTGTTGCGGTATCTTCACTAGAAAAGGAAATAAAAAAAATAAATAGAGAAAATAAATCTGATTTATCAATAGTAGTAGGCGAAATACTAGCAAAAAGGGCAAATGAAAAAAAAATTACAAAAATATATTTTGACAGAGGTTGTTATAAATATCATGGGCGAGTTAAGTTATTTACAGAATCTTTAAGAAAACATGGTATGGAGTTTTAATAAATGGAAAATAATGAACTTAAAGAAAAACTAGTATATATAAACCGTATTACAAAAGTTGTAAAAGGTGGTAGAAGATTTGCTTTTTCTGCACTAGTTGTAGCCGGGAACCAATCTGGAAAATTAGGAGTTGCTCATGCTAAGGCTAAACAAGTTTCAGATGCAATTAAAAAAGCTACAGAAATAGCTAAAAGAAATTTAATTCAAATTCCACTTAAGAATGGAAGAACTTTACACCATGATGTTGTGGGTAAAATGGGATCGGGGAGAGTAATTTTGAGATCTGCACCAAAAGGTACAGGAATAATAGCTGGTGGACCAATCAGAGCTGTATGTGAAGTTGCAGGGATAAAAGATATAGTAGCTAAATCTTTAGGATCATCTAATCCACATAATGTGGTCAGAGCGTGCATGAAAGGTTTGTTAAATCAATCTTCTCCAAAAAATATTTCTGTTTTACGTGGAAAGAAAATCTCAGAAATCATTGAAAAAAGGGGATAAGTGAGTTTAAATTTAATAAATTATAAAGTCAGAAATAAGAAAATTAGACGTGGTAGAGGTATAGGATCTGGTAAAGGCAAAACTTCTGGTAGAGGAATGAAAGGTCAAAAATCAAGATCTGGAGTAGCAATTAAAAGTTTTGAAGGTGGGCAAATGCCTCTTTATAGAAGGCTTCCTAAAAGGGGTTTTAACCCAATAAGAAAAAATGATATTGCAATATTAAATCTTCAACAATTACAAAAATATATATCCAATAATAAATTAAATAATAAAAACCTTATAAATTTGCATGAACTAAAAAAAAATAAAATTTTAAAAAAAAAAATAAATAAAATAAAGTTATTAGGAAGAGGAGATATTAAAGATCAAATAAATATTGAAGTAGATTTTGTTTCCAAATTTGCAAAGAAAAAAATTGAAAAAAATGGTGGTTCTATAAAATTAACTGGGAAATAAACATAAATTAACATATTATAAATGACTAATGGTCTTTCTCAAACAAGCGATTTAAAAAAACGTATTCTATTTACTATTTTAATTTTATCTATTTATAGATTAGGTACATTTATACCAATTCCTGGAATAGATCCTCAATCCTTACAAGAACTTATGAGTTCAAATCAAAGGGGTTTACTTGGAATGTTTAATGTTTTTGCTGGAGGTGCAATCGCTCGTATGGCTATTTTTGCATTAGGTATTATGCCCTATATATCTTCTTCAATTATTGTTCAATTACTTACAGGCGTCTCTGATTATTTTAAAAATCTCAAGCACCAAGGTGAAATTGGAAGAAAAAAAATTACTCAAATTACCAGGTATGGAACTGTTTTATTGGCTACTGTTCAAGGATATGGTTTATCAGTTGGATTAGAGTCGGCACAAAATTTAGTAATAGATCCTGGTGTATTTTTTAGAATTAGCACAGTAATAACAATTGTAGCTAGTACAGTTTTTTTAATGTGGCTAGGAGAACAAATTACTCAAAGGGGGATTGGTAATGGGATTTCTCTAATAATATTTTCAGGTATTGTAGCAGAAATTCCAAGAGCTCTTGTGACAACTTTTGAATTGGGAAGAACAGGTGCAATTTCATCAATAATGATAATTTCTTTATTTTTTTTATTAATTATTACAATAATTTTTATTGTTTTTATGGAAAGAGCACTAAGAAAAATATTGATTAATTATCCTAAAAGACAAATGGGAAGTAAAATTTATGGAGGAGAATCTTCACATCTACCTTTAAAAATTAATTCTGCAGGAGTAATACCTGCAATTTTTGCTTCCGCTTTATTGTTGTTGCCTATTACATTTTCAAATTTCAATTTTTCACAAAATGAATTTTTTTTAAATATTTCATCTTTATTTTCGCAAGGAAAACCCTTGTATATGGTTTTGTATGGCTCTGGAATTATTTTTTTTACTTTTTTTTATACATCCATAGTATTTAATCCTCATGAGACAGCTGAAAATTTAAGGAAATATGGTGGATATATACCTGGGATTAGACCAGGTGAAAGCACAGCATATTATATAGATAATATTTTATCAAAATTGACAACTATTGGTGCATTATATTTGGCTCTAGTATGTTTAATGCCAGAATTTTTAATTGCTAAATATCCTATCCCATTTTATTTGGGAGGTACGTCAATATTAATCGTCGTAATAGTTGCTATGGATACAGTTACTCAGGTTCAAACTAGATTAATGAGTTCTCAATATCAATCGCTTATAAAAAAAGCAAGATTTGGAAAATAATTAATGAATATAATAATAATTGGCCCTCCAGGAGCAGGGAAGGGTACACAGTCAAAAAAAATAGTAGAAGATTTTAATTTAAAACAAATATCTACAGGAGATTTATTAAGAAATGAAATTAAAATTAAAACAAAACTTGGTAAAGAAATAGAAACAATTATTAATTGTGGTGAATTAGTCTCTGATGAAATAGTAGAAAAATTAATCGAGAAAACAATATCTGATCCTAGAAATTTTAATAGACTTATTTTCGATGGATTTCCTAGAAGTAAATCACAAATTCATATCTTAGAAAGATTATTATCTAAATTTAAACAAAAAATCTCTATTGTAATTAGCTTGAGTGTAAGCAAAGAGATTGTTTCAAAAAGAATTAATGGAAGAGTCATTTGTACTCAATGTCACAAGATATTTAATAACTACTTTGATCCACCAAATAAAAATAATCATACGTGTGATGAACAATACTTAAAAAAAAGATCTGATGATAACTTTAAAACTATTCTAAATAGGTTTGAGGAATATTTAATAAAGACAAAACCTATTTTAGATTATTATAAAACAAAAGATTTTTACTGTGAAATCAATGGTAATCATGAAATTGATGAAATTTACACTAAAATAAAGGGTATTTTGAAGAATATAAGAGATTGACATTATGCTGACTTTTTATATAAGTTTCCTTTTAAATTTTAATCCTCACTAGTTTATGGCACGTATTGCAGGTATCAATATTCCTCAAAATAAGGTAGTCCGTATAGGATTAACTTACATTTTTGGAATTGGAAACAAACACTCTTACAATATTTGTAAAAATTTAAATATTCCAGAAAACAAAAGAGTCCATCAGTTAACCGATGACGAAATATTGAAAATTAGAGAATATATAGATAAAAATTTTTCGGTAGAAGGGGTACTAAGGAGTGAAATTTCACTTAATATAAAGAGATTAATTGATATGGCCACTTATCGAGGATCAAGACATAGAAAAAAACTTCCTGTTAGAGGTCAACGTACACGCTGTAATGCTAGAACAAGAAAAGGTAAAGCAATTGCTATAGCTGGAAAAAAAATTACGCCTTTGAAGAAATAACATATGGAAAATAAAAAAAAGAATGATATTGATAAAAGCGAGTTAACTACAAAAAAAAGTTTAAAGTTTTTAAAAAAAAAAAAAATAAAGAAAAATATTAGTTCAGGTATTGCATACGTTAAATCCACATTTAATAATACCATCATCTCAATAGCAGATACATATGGCAATGTTATTGCCTGGTCTTCTGCTGGAAAAAAAGGATTTAAGGGTTCAAGAAAATCAACACCTTACGCAGCTCAAATTGCTGCAGACGAAGTAGCTACTAAAGCTTTAGAATATGGAGTAAAAGTATTAACAGTTGAAATCAAAGGTCCTGGATCTGGTAGAGAAACAGCTCTGCGAGCACTTCAAGCGAAAGGTTTTAAAATTATTTCAATCAAGGACACAACACCAATGGCCCATAATGGAACAAGGCCACCAAAGAGAAGGAGAGTGTAAATGGAAAAAATGCTAACTATAGCAAATGATAAAAATTGGAAATCGTTGATCAAACCATCAAAAGTTGATGTTAAAACACATGATAATAAATCAAAAGCTATTATAACGGCAGAACCTTTAGAAAAAGGATACGGTTTAACAATTGGAAACTCATTAAGAAGAATAATGCTTTCTTCCATAAGAGGATCAGCTGTTACCGCAATACAGATTGATGGAGTATTACATGAATTTTCATCTATAAAAGGTGTTAGAGAAGATGTTACAGATATAGTTTTGAATGTTAAATCATTAGCATTAAAATCTAACTCTGATGGACAGAAAAAATTAATTTTAGATGCCTCTGGACCAGGAGAAATTAAAGCAAAAGATATAATGGATAATCCTGATATTGAAATTCTAAACCCCGATCTAACTATTTGTAATCTCGATGAAGGTACAAAATTTCATATGGAATTAATTGTCAATTCTGGAAAAGGATACGTACCAGCAAATTTAAATAAAACAGATGATCCTCCACTAGGCTTGATCGCCATAGATTCTTTATTCAGTCCCGTTAAAAAAGTATCGTATTCTATAAGTACGGCTCGTGAGGGCAAAGCTTTAGATTATGATAAATTAACCCTAAATATTGAAACAAATGGATCTATTCCTGCCGATGATGCACTTGCTTATGCAGCAAGAATTTTTCAAGATCAACTATCTATGTTTGTAAATTTTGAAGAACCTAAAGAAATAGTTGCTCAGCCAAAAACTACTGAACCAGAATTTAATAAAAACCTACTGAAAAAAGTTGATGAACTTGAGTTATCAGTTAGATCTATGAATTGTTTAAAGAATGATAATATAGTTTATATTGGAGATTTAGTTCAAAAAACTGAAGGTGAAATGTTAAGAACCCCAAATTTTGGCAGAAAGTCTCTTAATGAAATTAAAGAAGTACTGAATAGTATGTCTTTATATTTGGGCATGGAGATTCCTAACTGGCCACCAGATAATATTGCAGAATTATCAAAAAAATTAGAAGAAACTATTTAATATAAAATGAGACATGGTTTAAGTAATAAAAAATTAAATAGGACTTCAGAGCATAGGAAAAGTTTAATCAAAAACATGCTTAATTCTCTAATTAAATATGAACAAATTACTACAACGCTACCAAAAGCTAAGACACTAAAACCACAAATAGACAAAATTATTACATTAGGGAAAAAAGGTAGTTTAACAAACAAAAAGACTTTATTTTCAAAATTACAAGATAAAGTAAATACTAAAAAAATTACTAACGTATTATCTAAAAGATATTCAAATAGACATGGTGGTTATTCAAGAATAATTAAGGCTGGTTTTAGATATGGAGATAAAGCACCTTTAGCAATAATTGAATTAGTTGATCGTGATGTAAACGCAAGAAAAATAGATTTAAAAAAAAAAACAAAAGAAGATAAATCCAGTACCCCACCAGACAAAACAAAAGAAGTCAAAAAATAGTTTTTAGAAAAGATAATAAATCATTATATTAATGATTAGATGGAAAAAATTCACATAATTTTAAATGAATTTATAGATTCAAGAATTGATCGTTGGATTAAAAAAAATATATGTAATGTTCCGCAGGGATTCATAGAAAAAAATTTGAGAAGCAAAAATATTACTGTCAATCATTACAAAGTTAAAAGTTCTTATAAGCTTAAGTTTAACGATAAAATTTTATTAAAAAATTTCAATCCACTTCCTGAAAAATTAAAAAAAAAAAAAAAATATATACCGAGCAAAAAGGAAATAATTAATAGTAATGTTTTCATTATAGAAGATAATAATAACTTTTGTGTTATCAATAAACCTAACGGCTTACCTGTTCAAGGAGGTACTAAAGTTAGAAAAAATTTAGTTGATTTGATTTCAAGAAATTCAATTTTTTCTAATGCTAAACCATATATAGTTCACAGGATAGATAAAGAAACTTCTGGCATAATATTAATTGCAAAGAACAGAAAATATGCTCAACTGCTCACATCTCTTTTCAGAATTAGAAAAATTCATAAATCTTATTTATCTATTTGCTATGATGAGATGGATACAATTAAAGGATCATTGGATGATAATTTAATTCGTTTTGATAAAAATAAAAGGATTACTGAAAGAGCTATAACAAATTATAAAATATTAGATAAAAATTCACGATCAACTTTATTACTTTTAAATCCAATTACTGGAAGAAAACACCAAATAAGGAAACAATTATCATTAATAGGTTTTCCTATTATAGGTGATTCTAAATATATTCATACAAGCAATAAAATAAATACACATAAATTTTTGATGTTACATGCCTACTCAGTAAAATTTTTAATAAACGAGCAAAAATATGAATTCACAGTAGATGTTCCAGATCATTTTAAAAAAATGTTAAAAACCAAAAAACTGATTTTACCCAAAAATCTTTAAAAAGTTTTTTATTATTAATTTATTTATTTTTTTATAATTACCTTTTTTTATTAAAGATAAATTTGTAATTCCTTTATTAGGAATCCCACATGGAATTATTTTTTTATAAACATCCAATTTGTTTGTAATATTTATACAAAATCCATGATAAGCTATCCATCTTTTGACTCTGATTCCAATAGCAGCGACTTTATTTATTCTATTATTATAATTTACCCAGATTCCTATATTTTGTTTATCTTTGAATGATTTAATCTTAAATTCTTTTAAGATTCGCATTATACATTTTTCAATATGTCCTATAAGTTTTTTAATATCTTTTCCTCTTTTATTTAAATCTAATACAAAATAAACAACTTTTTGGCCTGGTCCGTGATAAGTAATTTTTCCTCCCCTGGAAGTCTTAACAACTTTTATTTTTTTGTTTAATATCTCATTTTCGTTATAGCTAGTTCCTGCAGTATATATTGGCTTATGTTCTAAAACCCATAGTAATTCTGGTTTTTTGCCTTTTCTCAAATCTTCGACCCTTTTTTCTAATAATTTGATTGCAATGTTATAATCTATTAACTTTTGGCTTATTTTGATTTGGATTTTCATTTTAGAATTGTAATTAACAAATATATAAATTAATAGTTCAGCAGATTATTTAAGGCAAAAATTATGGTTTTAGTAAAGAAAATAAAAGATAAAAGAGTTAATATAGAATTTAATAAGGAATTTATTAAAGTTATTAATGAAAAAATAAGAAATCAAGATACTGATTTTTTAGATAAATCATTAAGGGAACTACTTCCTGCTGATTCAGCCGACATAATAGAAAATTTAAGTCCTGAAAATAGATCTAAATTAATTGAACTTGAAGGATTTAATATTGATCCAGAAATATTTGTTGAGTTGAATGAATCTGTGCAGACTGAAATATTTTTACTTTTATCTACAGATTCGATTGCTAGTTTGTTGAAAAAATTGGAATCTGATAATGCACTTAAAATTCTTGAAAATTTAGATAAATCAAAAAAAGAAATTGTTTTAAATAGATTGCCACCTAAGGATCGTTTCTTACTTGAAGAAGGCTTAAGTTATCCCGAAGATACTGCTGCAAGAATTATGCAAAGAGAATTTACTGCAATTCCAAGTAATTGGTCAGTAGGTCAAACAATAGATTATTTAAGAGAAAATAAAGATTTGCCGGAAGAATTTTTGGAAATTTTTATTGTGGATAGTAATTTTAAACCTATTGGAACTGTTCCGTCCTCAAAAGTTTTAAGAACTGCAAGAGAAACTATAATGAACTCTATTATGAGAGAAATGCAGGTTTTAATTCCGGTTAATATGGATCAAGAAGAAGTAGGGTATACATTTGAAAATTACAACCTCACATCTGCAGGAGTAGTTGATAAAAATAATAAATTAGTTGGAATGATAACCAGTGACGATATACTTACTGTAGTAAAAGAAGAAGCTGAAGAAGATGTTTTAAGACTTGCTGGAGTTGGCGACGAAGAAATTACAGATAGTATTTTTAAAAAAACGAAAAGAAGATTTAATTGGTTATTATTAAATTTATTTACAGCACTATTGGCTACTTGGATAATAAGTAAGTTTGGAGCTACAATAGAACAAATGGTTGCTCTGGCTTTTTTAATGCCAATAGTGGCTTCAATGGGAGGGAATGCTGGAATGCAAACTTTGGCTGTAACTGTTAGGGCAATTGCAACAAAAGAATTATCTTCTAGCAATTTTGTTACAATAGTATTGAAAGAGTTCATAATCGGAGTTTTGAATGGGATAATATTTGCAATCATTACAGCTTTTATTGTTCAGTTATGGTTTAATGAAATTAATCTGTCTATTATAATAGCTGCATCTATGATATTAAATATGATAGTTGCTGGCTTGTTTGGTATTTTAGTACCAGTATCACTAAAAAAATTTAATATTGATCCCGCAATTGCCTCAAGTGTATTCGTTACTACAATAACTGACGTAATAGGCTTTTTATCTTTTTTGGGTATTGGTGCCTATTTTTTTTATAACTAAATATTATCTATTAATCTTATTGACCCAAGGTAGTAGGCAAAAAAAATTTTATATTTATTATTTTTTTTGTATGGTCTAATTAATTTGTTAGTATCTAGAATTTTTAAATAATCAATTTTTTTTACTCCCATTTTATGAATTTTAAATTTAATTTTTTTAATTGATATTTTTTTTTTTATTAAATTATATTTGTTTTTGGAAAATAATTTATAAATTTTAGATGAAATATTTTTTTGATCAGATGATAAGTGAAAATTTCTTGACGAGTATGCAATACCATTTCTTTCCCTTATAATCCTACATTTAATGACTTTTGTTTTTATATTATTTCTCTTTATATATTCCTCTACAATCTTAAGTTGCTGTAAATCTTTTTCCCCCAAAAAAATTTTACTTGGCTTAATTATTTTGATGAATCTATCAATAACATCGGTTACTGCCTCAAAATGTCCCGGACGATTTTTTCCACACAATTTTTTTCCAAAATTATGAATTTTTATTTTTTTATTCACCCCTTTGGGATAAATTTGTTTTGTTGATGGTAGGTATAAAAAATTTACTCTATTTTTTTTTAGTTTAGAAATGTCATTTTTTAATGTTCTGGGGTATTGTTGATAATCATTTTTTTTATTAAATTGAGGTTTGTTGATATATATAGAAACTAATGTTTTATCACATAATGATAGACATTTTTGTATTAATGATAAGTGACCTTTGTGTATTGCTCCCATTGTAGGAACAAAACCCAAATTTTTTTGGCCTTGTATTATTTTGCTAAGTTTTTTTTTATTTGAAATTATTTTCATTTGTAAATTTTAAGTATTATATGTAAAAGAAAACAATGATTAAACAGGCGATTATTCCTTTAGCTGGCTTAGGGTTAAGATTATTACCTTTAACAAGTGTTATGCCAAAAGAACTATTACCTATAAAAGGTAAACCTGGATTAGAATATATTTTAGAAGAAGGCATTGAAGCTGGTATAAAAGAATTTATTTTTATAATCTCAAATAAAAAAATTCAAATAAAAAAATATTTTTTTAATGATTCTTTTTATAAAAAAATGATTAAAAAAAGAAAAAAAGATAAAAGACTTAAAAACGAATTTTCAAAAATAAAAAAATATAAAAAAATGATAAAATTTGTTTATCAAAATGTTCCTCGTGGTACGGGAGACGCTATTTTAAAATGTAAAAAATATATAAAATCAAATTATTTTTTGATGTTATTGCCAGATGATTTAATACTAAAAAATAATTGTTCTAAATCTATGATAAAACAGCATGTAAAGTATAAAACTTCCATTATTGCATCAAAAAAAGTAAAAAAAAGTGAAGTTTCAAGATGGGGTATTTTAAGTATGAAAAAGTTTAACAAGAATAACTTCATTATTAATGATGTGATTGAAAAACCTAATATAAGAAATGCTCCTTCCAATTTTGCTGTAATTGGCAGATATATTTTACCTAAAAAAATATTTAATGTTTTGAAAAATCAAAAGCCTGGACAAAATGGAGAGATACATATAACTGATGCAATTAGAACTTTAATTAAAAAAGATGAAAAATTTATAGGTCACGCTTTCTCAGGTAAATATTTGGACTGTGGTACGATGGATGGTTTTATTAATTCTTCAAGAGATATTTCTAAATTATAAATTATGAAAATATGTGTAATAGGTGCAGGATATGTAGGTCTTGTCACCGGAGTGTGTTTTGCTGATCTCGGAAATAAAGTTTTTTGTGTAGATAAAGTTAAAAAAAAAATAGATATGTTAAACCGTGGATTTGTTCCTATATATGAACCTGGTTTAGATGAACTGATACAAAAAAATCGTAATGATAAGAGACTTTTTTTTACTACCGATTTAAAAAAAGGAGTTACTAATTCAGATATCTTATTTATTTGTGTTGGAACTCCAATATCAAAAAAAGGATATTCAGCAAATTTAACTTACGTTTATAAAGTAGCTAGAGATATTAGAAAATATATAAATAAATTTAAAATTATTATTATTAAATCCACCGTCCCTGTTACCACAAGTGATCAGATTGAAAAAATAATTAGCACTGAGGTTAAAAAAAAATATTTTGAAGTTGTTTCTAATCCTGAATTTTTGAGAGAAGGTGAAGCAATACATGATTTTAGATATCCTGATAGAATAGTTGTTGGAACGAACAGTAGAAAGGCTAAAAAAACTTTAATTAATATTTATGATCCAATCATCAATAAGGGTGCAAAGTTTTTTATTACTTCTCGTAGAAGTGCCGAATTAATCAAATATGCTTCTAATGCTTTTTTAGCAACCAAAATTTCTTATATAAACGAATTGGCAAATTTATGTGAAAAATCTAATGTAAATATAGAAGATGTATCATTGGGTATGGGTTTGGATCAAAGGATTGGAAGTAGATTTTTAAGATCAGGACCTGCTTTTGGAGGATCCTGTTTTCCTAAAGATACAAGAGCTCTATTAGCAACAGCAAAAAAATTTAAAACAAATCTAACTATAATTAATTCTGTTGTTAAATCTAATGAAAATCGAAGATTACTATTAAACAAAAGAATTAACAAAATTATGTCCAACAAAATAAAAAAAAAGGTGATTACTTTTTTAGGAGTTACTTTTAAACCAAATACTGATGATATGCGAGAGTCAACTAGCATAACAATGATACCATATTTATTAAAAAAAGGAGCTATTATTCGTTATTATGACCCTTCAGGTAGAAAAAAAGAATTTGATAAATATAAAAACGTTAGTTTCTACTCAACATTAATTAAAGCATGCACTATGAGTGATTTGATTATAATTCATACTGAATGGAATGAATTTAAATCGATTGACTTTAAAAAAATTATCAAAAAAAATAATTTTAAGATTTTTGATATGAGATCTCTTTATTCAAAGGAATTAATGAATAAAAATAAAATTAATTATTTTTGTATTGGTAAATAACCTACCTACTTTAATTCAAATATCGCATCAATTTCTACTGCTGCGTTTAGAGGTAATGAATTAGCACTTATTGCCGCTCTAACATGTTTGCCACCTTCAGTAAATATGGCCGATATAAGTTCAGAAGCACTATTAATAACCTTAGGTTGATCATAAAATTCATCAGTAGAATTAACGTAACCAGTTAACTTGATACAACCTAAGATATTTTCTAATTTATTATTACAAGCTTTTTTTACTTGGGCAATTATATTAATTGCACACAATTTTGCAGCTGCTTGACCTTGTTCTATTGATAAATTTTTTCCCAATTTACCTTTTGTTATTTTACCATCAGCATCTATGGATATTTGTCCAGATATATATAAATAATTGGAAGTTTTTTTATAAGCCACATATGAACCGACTGGATCTGGAGCTTTTGGAATTGTTAAGTTTAGTTTCGATATGTTTTCGTAAATTGACATCATTAATTTGTTAAAAAAAAAGAAAATTATTTTTCAATTACTTCAGTAAATGATTTTGAACCAAACCATTTTCCCAAAAAGTTATTTGTTCCATCTTTTTTCGTTGTCAATTTTTTTTTGAAAGTACTACCAGCTTTACTTATTTTACAAATTAGAAAATTTGGTGATATTTTATAATCTTGGCAATTTTCAAGTTGACCTTTATATTTATTTTCACCAGAATTTGCATTAGTAATAAAAAAAATTACTGCTACTATTATAATAATATTTTTCATAAATAACTCTCCAATTTTTCCATTATTTCATTTTGTTAGTAGTTTTGTCCTTTTTTATACTATCTATTTTGTTTTTTATACCTGTGGCTGCATTTTTTGATTTACACCAAGTATATTTTATAGAAAATTTTTTAAAACTTGTACAATCACCCTTTTCAGCAGATAAAGTTTTCTCAGCAGAAAAGATAAATAGCGCCACTATAATAACAAAATATTTCATAATAAATTATTTTTTTCTTCTTTTATTTCTATCATAATCCTTTCTTTTCTCAATCAAAATTAATGCTTCGTCTATAGTTATTTCACTAGGGTCTTTTTCTTCTGGTATAGTTGCGTTTAAATTTTTATATTTTATGTAAGGTCCAAATTTACCTTTCATTACTCTTATATTTTTTTTATCTTCGGGGTGTTCACCTAAATCTTTAATTAAAGAAGACGATATTCTACCAGGCTTAGCTACAGTTATAAGTGTTATAGCCCTATTAAGTCCAATTGAAAATATTTCTTCAACATTATCTATTCTTGCAGATTTATTTTCACATTTCAGATAGGGTCCAAATCTTCCTGAATTTAAAGTTATTTCTTTTTCATTTTCAGGATTAATTCCCAAACATTTAGGTAATGAGCATAAAAATTTTGCTTTTTCTAAATCAATGTCTTTCATCGATATACCTTTCGGTATAGAAACATTTTTAAAATTATTTTCATTCACTTTTTTACTTTTTCTTTTTTTATTTTTATTTTCAGTTTCAATTAAATCTGGATTAACTTCATATTGTAAATAAGGTCCAAATCTACCATTTTTTAAAAAAATATTCTTACCATCATCATTTTGTCCAATCAATTTTGGTTCAGCTAAATTTAATTGTTGTGCAGCTTTTACTTTTGATAATGGTCTTGTAAATTTACATTCAGGGTAGTTTGAACATCCTATAAAAGCACCACCTCTAAAACTATTTTTTAAACTTAATAGTCCATTGCTACACAACTTACATTTTCTATCAATATTGCCATTTTCATCTATCTCAAATATTAAGTTTCCCAAGCTATCATTTAATAAATCCAAAACTTCTCTAGTTCTTTTTTCCTTAACTGTTGAAACATTTTTATTAAAATCATCCCAAAAATTTTCAAGAACTTTTATCCAATTTTCTTTTCCAGTAGATATGTCGTCTAATTGATTCTCTAATTTAGCAGTAAATCCATAGTCGACATATTTGGTAAATAATTTTTCTAAAAAAGCAGAAATCAATTTACCTCTATCTGTTGGAAAAAATCTTTTGTTAATTATTTCAGCATATCCTCTATTTGTAATTACAGATATAATACTAGCATAAGTTGATGGTCTACCAATTCCTAATTCTTCTAATTTTTTTACAAGACTTGCTTCCGAATATCTTGGAGGTGGTAGAGTGAAATGTTGCTCATCAACAAAATCTTCTAACCTTACTTTACCTTTCTCCACATCCGGAAGTATTTTTTCTTCATCGTTTTCATCTTCAATTTTGTATAATTTTAAAAAGCCATCAAATTTAATAACAGATCCACTTGTTTTAAATGAATTGGATTGATCTTTAGAAGTGATCAAAATTGTTTTTCTATCGAACTTAGCTGATTCCATTTGTGAAGAAAGAGCCTTTGACCAAATTAAATTGTACAACATAAATTGATCAGAGCTTAAGTATTTTTTTAATTCATTCGGAGATCTCTTGATATCAGTCGGTCTTATTGCTTCATGGGCTTCTTGAGCATTTTTAGCTTTTTTTCCAGAATAATTTAATGGTTGTTCTGGTAGATATTCTTTACCAATATTATTTTCAATATAAGTTCTAAAAAGTGATACAGCTTCATTTGAAATATTAGTTCCATCAGTTCTCATATAAGTAATTAATCCATCTGAATCTCCATCAATATCAATACCTTGATAAAGTCTTTGTGCTATTTGCATAGTTCTTGATGCACCAAAACCTAATCTACCAGAAGCTGACTGTTGTAATGTTGATGTCGTAAAAGGTCCAGAAGGATTTCTATTATAAATTTTAGAATTAATGTCATTTATTTCGTAATCTTTTCCTTTAATGTTTTCAATTGCTTCATTTATATCTTTTTTATTTTTAAATGAGAATTTTTTAATTTTATTTCCATTAAGTTGTGTAATATTTGAGTAGATTATATTTCCATTATTTGTTTTGAAATTTACGTTAAGTGTCCAAAATTCTTCAGGTTTAAAAGTTTCAATCTCATGTTCTCTTTCAGTAATTAACTTTAAAGCTACAGATTGAACTCTGCCTGCAGATTTAGATCCTGGGAGTTTAGTCCACAGAATAGGAGAGATATTAAAACCTACAAGATAATCTAGCGCCCTTCTTGCCATATATGCATCTACTAAATAAGACTCAATATTTCTCGGATTTTCAATGCCTTTTATTATTGCTTTTTTAGTGATTTCATTAAATACAACTCTTTCAATCTTTTTATCTTTAAGTAATTTTTTTTGTTCCAAAACTTCCTTAACATGCCATGCAATGGCTTCTCCTTCACGATCTGGATCAGTAGCTAATATAATTTTCTTTGACTCTGCGGCCATATCGGTTATTTCTTTTAAATATTTTTTTGAAAAACTATCAATCTCCCATAACATTTGAAAATTATTGTTTGGATCAACGGAACCATTTTTTGATGGAAGATCTCTCACATGACCATAACTAGCTAAAACTTTATAATCGTTTCCTAAATATTTATTTATTGTCTTAGCTTTGGCTGGACTTTCTACAATAACTAAATTCATAGAATTTACCTTATTGAATTTAGTGTCAAAAATACATTGTTTTGTCAAATTGAAGATTTATTTTGATAAAAAAATGGCTTTTTATCTATAATTTTATTTTTTCTTCACTTCCATTTATTAGATTAGATATATTTTTTTTATGGGTAAAAATTATTAAGATTAGAAAAATAAATAAAATTAATTTTAAATCATTGTTGTTATCTATGTTTGGTTCAATAATTTGAATAGCATTTTCCTTTATAAAATTTACTATAAATACCGTAAGAGTAGAAAAAATAGATGACAAAGAGGAATATTTAAATATCATTGTTAAAGTAATCCAAGTTAAAATAAATAGTAGGGTTAAACTATAGGAAAGTGCAAATAAGATACCTAGAAAAGTTGCAACTCCTTTTCCTCCTTTAAATTTTAGCCAAATTGGAAAAAGATGACCTAGGAAGGCAGTTAATGCCGATAGCTGAATTAGTTCAGGAAAATGTTGTTTAGCAATAATAACTGGAATATATCCTTTTACTATATCTAAAAAGAGAGTGGCGGTGGCTAAATATTTGTTCCCCGTTCTGAGGACATTAGTAGCACCAATATTTCCAGAACCTGTGTCTCTTATATCTCGTCCGGTAAATATTTTAGTTACAATTAAGCCAAAAGGTATTGAACCACTTAAATAAGAAAAAAAGATAACAAATAATATGTCCATTAATAATTAAATTGTTTCATAAGCAACTTCACCCTTCATAAAAGTCTTTAATACCTGACCTTGTAATTTTCTATTCTCAATGGGAGTATTTTTAGACTTCGATTTTAGTTTGTTCTTATTAACTACCCAAGGTTTATTTATGTCCACAATACTTAAATCAGCATCTTTTCCTTTTGTAAGACTACCTTTATCTATTCCTAAAATTTTTGCTGGATTTGATGTTATGGCAGCAATTAATTTATTAAGTTTTATTGATTTATTATGATAAAGTTCCAAGGTAAGTGACAATAATGTTTCTATACCACTAGCACCTGTAGCTGCTTGAGCAAAAGTTAATCTTTTTGACTCTTCATCTTCAGGTTTATGATCAGAAACTATAACTTCTATAATGCCTTTATTAATTCCTTCAATTAATGATAAACGATCATTTTCAGTTCTCAGAGGAGGTGAAAGTTTTAAAAATGTTTTAAAGTCACCAATATCATTTTCATTTAATGATAAATTGTTTATAGAAACACCTGTTGTAAAAATTTTGCCTTCCTTTTTTGCCTTTTCAACAACAGAAACAGTTTTTTTTGAGGATATTTGTGAAATATGATATCTGCAAAAATATTCTTCGAGAAAAGATAAATCTCTTTCAACTATTATTTTTTCTGCTAGTGAAGGAATTCCCTTTAATCCAAGTCTTGTAGATATTTCTCCCTCATTAATTAATCCATTTTTAGATAAAATATTATCTTCTGCATGCTGCACAATTAAAGAATCAGATTGTCCAGCAAAATTCATTATTCTGGACATCACCAGAGGATCTTGAACTGATTTAATTCCATCTGTAAAGGCAACTATTCCTTTTCTTTTTAGAAGTCCAAATTCTGTCATTTGTTTGCCATCTGTATTTTTTGTTAAACTTGCAGCTGGAAAAATATTAATTTTTGATTTGTCTCTTCCTCTTCTTTTTAAAAAATCTACCATAGAAACATTATCAATTACTGGTGAAGTATTTGGCATTGAAACTACTGACGTAACACCACCTGATAATGCGGCATTACTTAAGGTCCTAAAATTTTCTTTATATTCAAAACCTGGCTCACCTACAAAAACTCTCATATCAACTATACCGGGTATTAAAACATGTTTTTTTAAATCAATTTTATCTGCCGAAGCAGGTAAGTTTCCATTTGTAACTTTTTTTCCCACTGCTTTTATTAAACCCTTTGAGTCTATAATTAAGCCACCAATTTCATCAATTTGATTTTTGGGATCTATAATTCTTGCATTTATTAAATATTTTTCTTTCATTATATTTTTTTACAAAAAATTTTTAAACAAGCCATTCTTACAGCAACTCCAAGCTCAACTTGTTCTTTTATTACACTTCTATTTATGTCATCTGCTAAGTTAGTATCAATTTCTACACCTCTATTCATTGGACCTGGATGCATTATCAAAGCATCTTTTTTTGCCACCTTTAATTTATCCGGTGTCAATCCAAAATATTCGTAATATTCTCTAGCAGAAGGTAAAAAAGATCCATGCATTCTTTCACTTTGCAACCTAAGCATCATTACAATATCGCATTTGTCTAAACCTTTTTTCATATCTGTAAAAGATTTTACTCCGAGGCGTTCTATTGAATGAGGTATTAAAGTTTTTGGTGCCACTATATTTATCTCAGCACCAAGCATATTCATTAAATAGATATTTGATCTAGCAACTCTAGAATGAAGTATATCTCCGCAAATAGCTATTTTTAATCCTTCAATTTTACCTCTTCTATTAATTATAGTTAATGCATCTAACAATGCTTGAGTTGGATGCTCACGTCTACCATCGCCTGCATTTATTATTGCGCAATTAACTTTTTGTGATAATAGGTTTGGTGCACCTGAGTCTTGATGTCTTATGACTATTATATCAGGATGCATTGCATTTAATGTCATTGCAGTATCAATCAATGTTTCTCCTTTTTTAATTGCTGAGTTAACAATATTCATTGACATTACATCTGCTCCAAGTCTTTTGCCCGCTAACTCAAAGGAGCTTTGAGTTCTTGTTGAAGGTTCAAAAAATAGATTTATTTGAGTTTTTCCTATTAATAAATTAATTTTTTTTGATGCACTTTTATTTAAGGTAATAAAATTTTTAGCCTGTTTTAGTATGTTCCAAATTTCGGAAATAGAAAGGTCTTGAATACCTAGTAGGTGATTTTGTTTCTTTTTAATAGCCTTAAATTTTTTAATTATAGCCATTAAAATCAACTCTATAGCTTTTTAGGTTTACGAATGCAAGCCATTTTATCAATTAGTTAGATAGTCGATGGCACCCTGTAGTATAAAAGCAGCCGAATTTTTATCTAAATTTTTAATTTTATTTGAAGTATTAGTGTTGAGAGGTTTAGTTAAATTAAAGGCAGCCTGACTTGACAGTCTTTCATCCCATAAAGTGATTGGAATAGTAAAATTTTTTGATATATTTTTTGCAAAATCCAAAGCTGATTGAGCTGATTTTCCTAGAGAACCATCCATATTGATTGGCTTTCCTATTACAATTCCTCTAATTTTATTTTCATCTATAATTTTATTAATTTCGATTAATAGAGATTCGAATTTCTTTTTTTTAATTGTAGTTAGTGGAGTTGCAACAGCAGTATTTTCATCACATATAGCTATACCAATTTTTTTTTTACCAGGATCAATGCCAAGTAATCTAGAATTATTACCTATTTTTTTTTTAAATTCGTCTATACTCATTATATTGTATGTTTTCATCTTAAATGATAATTTGATTACTTATTTGTCAATAATCTCAAATGTCAATAGATAAAGATACTGTAAAACACATATCAAAATTAGCTAGAATTTCATTAGATGAAAGTAAAATTAATAGTTTATCTAAAGATCTTACTTCTATAATGAAGTTTATTGAAAAATTAAACAAAATAAATACTGATCAAACCAAACCACTTACTTCTATAATCAATGCTTCTCTTAAATCAAGACAAGATGAAGTAAAGGATGGAAAAATTAGAGATCAAATTTTAAAAAACTCTCCAGAAAAAAATGAAGAATATTTCGTAGTACCAAAGGTGGTAGAGTTATATGACTAATATTCCTGAACTTTCTCTTACAAAAATTGTTTTTGGTATTAAAAAAAAAGATTTTAGTTCTGAAGAGGTAACCGAATCATTTATAAATAATTCTAAAAAATCAAAAAAATTGAATGCTTATATCACTGAGTGTTTTGACGAAGCTATAAAGTCTGCAAGAAATTTTGACAAAAAAAAAGATTATAAAGGTTTATTATCAGGAGTTCCTATTGCCGTAAAAGATTTATTTTGTACCAAAAATATTAAAACAACTGCTGGCAGTAAAATATTATATAATTTTGTTCCTACATATGAATCAACAGTTACTAATAATTTATGGTCTCAAGGTGCTTTTTTGTTAGGAAAATTAAATTGTGATGAATTTGCAATGGGTTCATCAAACGAAACTAGTTTTTTTGGTAATGTTATAAATCCATATGGAAATAAAATAGTTCCCGGTGGATCTTCAGGAGGTTCTGCTTCAGCTTTAGCCGCGAATCTTACTCCAGCTACTATTGGAACTGATACTGGTGGATCAATTCGACAACCAGCTTCCTTTACTGGTACAGTTGGTCTTAAACCTACCTATGGAAGATGTTCAAGATGGGGGATAGTTGCTTTTGCTTCATCTCTAGATCAGGCAGGACCCATGACTAATGATGTTCAAGATTGTGCTTTATTACTTCAAGCTATGTCAGGTTATGATCCAAAAGATTCTACATCAGTGAATACTAAAGTTGAAAACTATATTTCAAAATTAACTGACAAAATAAAGGGTTTAAAAATTGGAATACCTAAAGAATATAGAGTTGATAATATGCCTGACGAAATTGACAGCCTTTGGAAAAGGGGAATAGATTATCTAAAGGATGCGGGAGCCAAAATAAAAAATATTTCTTTGCCACATACTATGTATGCTCTTCCCACTTATTACATAGTTGCTCCAGCTGAGGCATCATCAAACTTGGCAAGATATGATGGTGTAAAATACGGTCATAGAGCTAAAGGAAAAAATTTAATTGAAATGTACGAAAATACTAGATCTGAAGGATTTGGAGATGAGGTAAAAAGAAGAATTCTAATAGGTACTTATGTACTATCATCAGGCTATTATGATGCTTATTATTTAAAAGCTCAGAAAGTTAGACAATTAATAAAAAACGATTTTGATGATGCTTTTGCCGATGTAGATGCAATATTAACACCATCAACTCCCAGTTCAGCATTTAAAATAGGTGATAAAACAGATGATCCGGTATCCATGTATTTGAATGATATTTTTACTGTGCCAACAAATCTATCCGGTTTACCTGCTATTTCTGTTCCAGCAGGGTACGACAAAAATAATTTACCTTTAGGGCTACAACTTATTGGAAAAGCTTTTGATGAACAAACAATTTTAAATTTATCTTTGGCTATAGAAAAAAGAGTTAATTTTAAGAAAAATTTTAAAAATTGGTGGAATTAATGACCGAAAAACAATTTAATTATTTTATAAAAGGAGATAAAGGAAAATGGGAAGTTATTATAGGTCTAGAAGTTCATGCTCAAGTATTATCTAAATCAAAACTTTTTTCCTCATCTCCAGCAAAATTTGGAGCTGAACCAAACACACAAGTTAGTTTGGTTGATTCCGCCTTTCCTGGAATGCTTCCAGTTATAAATCAATTTTGCATAGAACAAAGTATTAAAACTGGATTGGGTCTAAAAGCTAAAATAAACCTGAATTCTGTTTTTGATAGAAAAAACTATTTTTACGCAGATCTTCCTCAAGGGTACCAAATTTCACAATACAAAAATCCAATAGTAGGAGAGGGAGAAGTTATACTTGATATGCCATATGGAACTAAAAAAGTTTGCATTGAAAGGCTTCACCTTGAGCAAGATGCTGGTAAAAGTATTCATGATATGGACCCAGATAATTCCTATGTTGATCTTAATAGATCTGGAGTAGCTTTAATGGAAATTGTTAGTAAGCCAGATTTAAGATCTCCCGAAGAAGTAAATGCTTATATTAAAAAAATGAGATCGATTATGAGATATTTGGGTACTTGTGATGGAAATATGCAAGAGGGTTCGTTAAGAGCTGACGTGAATGTCTCCGTTAGGAAAGTTGGAGATAAAACTTTTGGAACAAGATGTGAAATTAAAAATGTAAATTCAATTAGATTCATGCAAATGGCAATCGAATATGAAGCAAAAAGGCAAGTTGAGTTAATAGAAACTGGCAAGAAAGTAGATCAAGAAACAAGATTATTTGATACAAAAAAAAATGCTACTAGATCAATGCGTTCTAAAGAAGATGCTCATGACTATAGATACTTTCCAGATCCAGATTTATTACCACTTAAACTAGATCAAAATTTGATTGATAGATTAAAAAAAGAATTACCAGAATTACCTGATGAAAAGAAAGAAAGATTCATAAAAGAATATAACTTATCAGTATATGAAGCAAATATCTTAGTATCAGAAAAAGAAATTTCAGAATATTATGAAGAAGTCATTAAAGAATGTGATAAAAAATTAGCAACTAATTGGGTTACCGTAGAATTATTTGCTGTATTAAATAAAAAGAATCTTTCTATTTCACAATCACCGGTTAGTGCAAAAAATTTATCATCACTAATCAAGATGATTAGTTCAGGAAAGATTTCAGGAAAAATTGCAAAAGACGTTTTTGAAAAAATGCAAGTTGGTGACAAAGATCCCCAGCAAATTGTTGAAAAAAAAGGTTTAATACAACAAAGTGATCCTAAAGAATTGAAAAAGATAATCGAAAAAGTAATCTTGATCAATAAAGGCAAGGTTGAACAATATAAATCAGGTAAAGAAAAGCTTTTCGATTTCTTCGTGGGACAGGTAATGAAAGCTTCTAATGGTAAAGCTAATCCTAAACTTGTTAATGAAATTTTAAAAAACAAGTTAAAATAAAATGTTTAAAAATATTGAAGTTACCCAAGAACTTTTGAACTATATTTACGATCACAGTTCTTCCTTACATCCAATTCAAAAAGAAATATTGGAATATAATAAATCACTTGGAGACGTTCAAAAAATGCAAATTTCTGAAACTCAAGCGCTCTTTTTGCAATTTTTAATTAGAATAAATAATGTTAGCAGTTGTTTAGAAATTGGCACTTTTACAGGTTTTAGTGCATTGTCGATGGCTTTAGTATTACCTATTGATGGAAAGTTAGTTGCACTTGATAAAGACAGAACAATTATTGATATGGCAAAATTTTTTTTTAAAAGAGCAGAAATTGAAAACAAAATTTCAACAATAGTTGATGATGCAAAGAAGTCACTTAAATCACTTTTAGAGGCTAACTCAGCTTTTGACTTGATATTTATTGATGCAGATAAAAGTAATTATATAAATTATTTTGATTTTGCAATTAAACTTGTTAAAAGAAACGGCATTATAATTTTCGATAATGTTTTATGGCGTGGTGACGTGGCAAAAAAGGAAATTATTGATAATCAAACACAAGATATGAGAAAGTTTAATAATTACATTAAAAATAATAAGAAAATAGAAAAAACAATTTTACCATTAGGTGATGGTCTAACAATTTGTAGAAGGTTATAAATGTTTTACGTTCAAGGTTTTTATAAGATTAAAAGAATTACAAAATGTATACAGTATAAGGATTTGCTTAAAAAATGTCTTTTATCTAATTTTGTTAGAGGTACTATAATTTTATCACCCGAAGGCATTAATGGTACTATTTCTGGTAAAAAAAAAGACGTTAACAATTGTATAAAATATATAAAAGATAAATTTTCTATAACTTTTTTTGATAGTCAAAACACTTCAATTTGTAAATTTTTGCCCTTTTATAGAGCAAAAGTAAAAGTTAAAAAGGAAGTTGTACCAATAGGACTTAAATTAAAAGTTAGAGAAAAAAAGAAAAGTCAATATGTAAATCCAAATCAATGGAATAAACTAATATCTGATAAAAGCGTAACATTAATTGATGTCAGAAAACCATTTGAATATAGAGTTGGAACTTTTACGAAAGCAGTTAACCCTAATGTAAAAAGTTTTAGAGAATTTCCAAAATTTTTCAATAAACTTAAGAAATTTAAAAAAATAGCCATGTTTTGCACTGGAGGAATTAGATGTGAAAAAGCTTCTAATTTTTTAACAAGAAAAGGCTTTAAAAATGTTTTTCAACTCAATGGGGGTATTCTTAGTTATTTAAATAAAGTTAATCCTAAAAAAAGTTTGTGGAAAGGAGAATGTTTTGTTTTCGATAATAGAGTATCCGTTAAACACGGATTATCAATAGGCTCATATTCAATGTGTAGTGGGTGTCGAATGCCTATTTCTTTGAATGAAAAGATATCTAGAAAATATAAAGAGGGAATTTCTTGCCCACATTGTTATGATAAACTAACTGAATCACAAAAAAATAGATTTTCCATGAGGCAAAAACAAGTTTTATTATCCAAAAAATTTAATAGATCTCATATTTATCAAAAAGAATATTAATTCTTTTTTCATGAATCCTACCTTAAATCTTCTAAGAGATCCCATATCTAGTTTAATCAGAAAAATAGCATTACCAGCTAGCGTAGGTACTTTTTTTCAAACAATGTATAATATTGTTGATACTTTTTATGCTGGAAAAATATCTCCAGAAGCTTTATCTGCTTTAGCTAAATCTTTTCCAATTTATTTTATAATTATTGCAGCGTGTATTGGAGTTACCGTTGGAGGAACTTCTTTGATTGCAAATAGCATTGGAGAACGAAATAAAGAAAAAGTTCTAAGTTACTTTTCACATACAATTATATACGGAATCCTGGTTTCAGTTTTGGTTACATTTTTAGGTTTTAAATTTTCCGCAAATGTATTTTCATTAATGGGGTCAAGTGAAGAAGTTATTTTATTAGGTCTTAAATATACAAATGTAATATTTTCAGGATCCATACTATTTATTTTAGTTGTTTCATTAAACGCCTTGCTTCATGCAGAGGGCGACACAAAAACCTATAAAAATATATTAATTTTAAGCTTTTTTTTAAATATCATTTTAAATCCTTTGTTCATTTTTGGTTTTAGTTTTATTCCTGCCATGGGTATTACTGGCATAGGAATAGCAACAATTACATCTCAGCTAATTGCACTAATATTACTATTATTCAAAATATTGAGAAATAATAGAATAGTAGAACTTTCAGTAAAACATTTTTATCCAAAAATTGACATTTTAAAAAATTTATTTTTTCAGTCAGCTCCAATTTCTGCAGCATTACTTTCGTTTACTGTAGGTAACACGATAATATTCACATATGTTGGTATCTTTGGAGAATATGCTACTGCAGGATATGGATCAGCTACACGCTTTGAACAAGTTCTTTTATTACCAGTTTTAGGTCTTAATACAGCTATAATTTCAATTATTGCTCAAAATTATGGAGCAAAAAATTTATTAAGAGTTAAAGAATCTTATTTTAAAGCAATCAATTATGGTTTTGTAATAATGTTTTTTGCTGGAATAATCGTTTTTATATCTGCAGATAAGATAGTTAGCATTTTTTCAGATAATTTAATCGTAATTGAATTTGGTGCTAAATATTTAAAAATTTCAGCGTTTATATTTCCCGCTTATCCTATTTTTTTTATTAGTAATGGTTTTTTTATGTCTCTAAAAAAATCTGAAAATGCGATGATCTCAAATATAATAAGAAATATTATATTACCATTATTTGCATTTTATTTTGTTAAGTCTATTAATGGAGGTTTTAATAGTTTCTTTTGGATTTACTGTTTATTTAATTGGCTTTATGTTTCAGCCTTATTCTTTTTTGTTATTTTTTATATAAAAAAAAAACTAAATTAGATTAGCTGAATCTTTTAACCATTCCCACGAATAATTGGCGAAAGAACGCCTTACATATAGATCAACACTGTTTTCGTTTTTTTGATGCACAGTTACATCAACATGGTTTAGTAAGGTTTGAACCACCATGTTGTTTCCAAAATCTTTTGAGTCAAAATCAAATGGACATCCTTTAGAAATAACTTCAAAAATATTTGAACCTGATAATGAAAAAATTGTGAATTGATCTGTAACATTTGTTACAGCACCAAGGTTATTTTTAGAAATACTGTCAAATAATATAAGTTCAAGCTCATAATCATTAGTTTCTTTAGATATTTCATTGTTTGAAACTATTAACCACTCATTAGGACCTAACCATAAGGAAGTAATGTTCTCTTTAGCAGTTACTGTACAAGCTTCTTTTGGTAATATCATTCCAAGAATATTTCCAGCTTTACTAATAAACTCTTTGTTTTCTACATCACCTCGCAAATTTATTTTGACTACAGGAGTTTTTTCCCTCATAGAAAAATTGTTATAAGAATATTTCTCAAAAACTGGAGTGGATAAATTAAGCATTCAATCTACTTCCTTCCTTATCTAAAAAAACAGGATCAGATACGGTAACTTCAATTGTCTTATTTTGCATTGGTACATAAAGTTTTTTTCCTTTTAATTTTTTTCCATTTTTTACAACAGCCAAAGCGATAGATTTATTTAAATTTGGGCTATAATAACTCGAAGTAACATGTCCTATCATGTCCATTGGTGGGTAATTTTTAACCTCAGCAACTATCTGAGCTCCTTCTTCGAGAATTTCATTCGGATCTTTAGTGAGTAGTCCCACATAATGTTTTCTATCTTCTCTCATTGTATCAGATCTATACAATGATCTTTTTCCAATAAAATCATATTTTTTTTTATTAACTATCCAGTCCATTTGAAGATCAACGGGAGTAATAGTTCCATCGGTTTCTTGACCTACAATTATAAAACCTTTCTCAGCCCTCAATAAGTGCATAGCTTCAGTTCCGTATGGAGTTATTCCAAACTCTTTACCTGCTTCCATACATTTTTCCCATACGGATTGACCATAATTAGCTTGAATATTTATTTCGTAACTTAGTTCTCCGGTAAAACTTATTCTCATTACACGACATTTTATTTTATTTATTAGACCTTCTTTAAAACTCATATGAGGAAAATTTTGATCTGAATAATCAATATTTTTGGTTATTTTTTCTAATATTTTTTTACTATGTGGTCCACAAACGCTTACAGTTGCAAAATGATCAGTCACAGAAGTTAAATATACTTTTAATTCAGGCCATTCTGTTTGAAGAAGATCATCAAGTTTAGACATAACGGTAGCAGCACCACCTGTTGTCGTAGTCATGATATAGTGGTTTTCACCTAACCGTGTTGTTACACCATCATCATAAACCATACCGTCATCTTTAAGCATTAAACCATATCTGCATCTACCAATGGTTAATTTACTCCAAGCATTTGTATAAACTCTGTTTAAAAATTCAGAAGTATCACTGCCTTGAATATCAATTTTACCTAAAGTCGAAGCATCTAAAATTCCTGCTTTTGTTCTTGCTGCTTTCGATTCTCTTTGTACAGCATCAAACATACTTTCATTGTTTACAGGGTAGTACCAAGCTCTCTTCCATTGTCCTACGTCTTCAAATTTTGCACCAATTTTTTCGTGCCAATTATGAATTGGTGTTTTTCTAGCAATATCGAAAAATTGACATACATTTCTACCAACAATAGTTCCAAATGTTAAAGGTGTATATGGGGGACGGAAAGTTGTAGTTCCTAGTTCACCCAATTTTGTATTTGTAATTTCTGATACAATGCCTAAGGCATGCATATTTCCAATTTTTCCTTGATCGGTACCCATGCCAGTTGTTGTATATCGTTTTACATGCTCTATAGATTTATAACCTTCTCTTAGAGCAAGTTTTATATCATTTGCTGTAGAATCATTTTGGTAATCAACAAAGGATTTATTTTTTCCAGATATTTTATCTGATGGTAAAAGCCAAATATTTTCAAAATCGCTGCCGCTTGGTTCAAATACACTAAATTGTTCACCATATTTTATATTTAGGAATTCCTTTGTTTTAGTTTGAGCCTCAGAAATAATATTACTCAAACCGAAAGTTCCATTACATGCACCAACAGATAGTTGGTTTGATGTATTTGTTTTAGGATGAAAATAATATTTTTGTTCATTAAAACTTAGTTTGCCACCTGATTGTGTAAACAGATGAATTGCTGGAGTATAACCTCCAGAAACACATAATAAATCACAGTCAAATTTCAATTTATTACCAACCACACTGCCGTTATCCATAGATAAATGCATTACATGAATTTTATTAATTTTTTTATAACCCTCTGTACTAACTACAGTACTTTTCCATAATATTTTGATACCTATTTCATTACATTTTTGAGGAAGATTTCCGTTAGATTTTTCTCTTATATCAATAATAGCTTTAATTTTAACACCTTTGTTATGCAAAGTTATTGCTGTTTCATATGCATCATCATTATTTGTGAAAAGAGCAACGTTATTACCACATTTTACTCCATAGGAATTAACATATTTTCTAACAGCAGAAGATAACATTATGCCGGGTCTGTCATTACAATCAAAAATCATTGGTCTTTCAATTGATCCCGTAGCCAAGATTACTTTTTTTGCTCTTACTTTCCACAAACGTTGTCTTATTTTTCCTTTTTTATCTTTATCAGGTAAATGATCAGTTAAACTTTGCGTCATGATCAAATAATTGTAATTATGATATGATGCTACACTTGTCCTATTTAACATTTTAATGTTTTTATGAATTTGTAATTCTAGGCAAGTATTATTTATCCAATCTAATGGTGACATTTGATTTATTTTGTTAAGATCTTTATTTGCAAAAGATAGATTTCCACCAAAATTAGATCTCTCATCTACTAGAAGAACTTTTTTTCCAGTATTTACAGCTGTTTTTGCTGATGCTAATCCAGCAGGACCAGAACCTACAATAAGTACATCGCAATGATAGTACTTATGATCATAAATATCCGGATCTTTTTCTGTTGGAGATTTTCCTAAACCAGCAGCTCTTCTTATAAAATGTTCATATTTTTCCCAAAGATTTGCTGGCCACATAAATGTTTTGTAATAAAAACCAGCAGGAATAATAGGGGAGAAAAAATTATTTATTGCTCCCATATCAAATTTAACTGATGGCCAACAGTTTTGGCTAACGACATTTAATCCTTCAAAAATTTCAATTTGAGTTGCTCTAATATTAGGATCTGTTCTGCTATTGTCTTTAATAATTTGAACTAGTGCACTTGGTTCCTCAACTCCACAACTAAATATACCTCTTGGTCTGTGATATTTAAAACTCCTTCCTACCAAATGAATACCATTAGCTAAAAGTGCTGAAGCTAAAGTATCGCCTTTATAACCATAAAAAGTTTTTCCGTTAAATTTAAACGAAATACTTTCACTTCTATTGATTTGTCCACCAGATGATAATCTAAATTTATTTGACATTATTTTGTTGGTTTTTCTCCGATTTTATAGACTGAATGAATTTTATCGTTTGAAGTATCCCTTGCCATATTAAACCAGCGTCTACATCCATGAGCATGATTCCATCTTTCATATTGAAGGCCTTTTATATTTTTCCTCATAAAAAGATATTCAGCCCATTGATCATCACTCAGTTCCGTCGGTTGTTTTGGTCTTACTATATGTGCTTCACCACCATAGTTGAATTCACTATGATCTCTTTCACCACAATATGGACATTTTATTATAAACATATTAATGAGCTACCGCTGCTGCACCATGTTCATCGACAAGATTTCCACTGACAAATCTGTTGATATTAAAAGCTGCATTTAAAGCATGAGATTCATCTTTAGCTATCGTGTACGCAAAAAGATGTCCAGATCCAGGGGTAGCTTTAAATCCTCCAGTACCCCAACCACAATTGAAATAAAGCCCCTTTATGGAAGTTTTACTAATTATTGGACTCGCATCTGGACAAATATCAACAATACCTCCCCATTGTCTAAGCATTCTTAGTCTACTAAAAATTGGATAAAGTTCTAAAATTGCTTTTAGTGTTCCTTCAACTATTTCATGAGTACCTTTTTGTGTGTAAGAAATATAAGAATCAGTGCCTGCACCTATTACAAGCTCACCTTTGTCTGATTGGCTTATATAAGCATGAACAGCATTTGACATAACAACTGTATCGATTATTGGTTTGATAGGTTCTGAAACTAAAGCTTGTAAAGGTTTACTTTCAAGAGGTAGTCTTAAACCCGCCATATTAGCTATTACGCTTGAGTGTCCTGCGGCAACAACACCAATTTTTGATGTTTTAACAAAACCTTTTGTAGTTTCCAAACCTTCTATAACATCTCCTTTTCTTTTTATTCCTTTAACTTCACAATTTTGAATTATATCGACGCCCATTGAATCTGCAGCTCTAGCATAGCCCCATGCAACAGCATCATGACGAGCAGTACCAGCTCTTCTTTGCAATGTGCTTCCCATTACAGGGTAACGAATATTTGGTGAACAATTTATTATCGGACAAAATTGTTTAATTTGCTCTACATCAAGCCATTCACAGTCTATACCATTTAATCTATTGGCATGGGTTCTCCTTTTTAATTCTCTTACATCATGTTGACTATGTGCTAAATTCATGACACCCCTTTGACTAAACATGACGTTGAAATTTAATTCTTGTGATAAGTGTTCCCACATTTTTAATGCATGATCATAGAGTCCAGCACTTGCATCCCACAAATAATTCGATCTAATAATAGTGGTGTTTCTTCCAGTATTTCCTCCTCCTATCCATCCTTTTTCAACAACAGCTATATTTTTTAAGTTATGTTCTTTTGCTAAATAATATGCAGTTGCTAAACCGTGTCCTCCACCTCCGACTATTACTACATCATAAGAAGACTTAGGTTCAGGATTTCTCCAAGCTTTTTGCCAATTTTCATGGTAATTAAATGAATTTTTAATTATCGAAAATATTGAATATTTGTTTTTCATCGTTCATCAATTAAATGAAATAACTATTCAATTTTACCTTCTTTCAGCTCTTCTTTAATTTTATTTAGAAATTGAACTATTAAATCTTTTTCTTCTTGTGTTAAATAATTCTCTTTTTCAATAGCTTTTCTCATTTCTATTTTAATTTTACTAATTGAATCTTTTCTTCCTTTCAGTGTAGTAAATTTATCTTCTATTCTTGTTATTTTGTTTTTATAATAATCTAATCTTGGTCCAATAGTTATTTCAAAAAAAATATATAAACCTATGAATACAATGACTGTTTTAATTATAAAAGTTTTCATAAACTATTTGTTTTTATATAAAGTATTAATAGTTATATTCCCAACATTTATTTGATCAAATATATCATATTTACTTTTATCAAAATTATACTCTTTTATTCCATCTTCACCGCGAAAATACCTGTTATTATTTATTATATAATCAGATTCTTCAATATATGTAACAACTTTAATTCTATCCCTGTCTTTTTTGTTAATAATGAAATTTATTGTATTACTATCCAATGCCGTATCGTTTGATGGCCATATATTTATTGAATCGCGGGGTTTTTTTTCTAATAGTCTATTAATAATTTCTTTATTGCTCAATCCCCAATAATCCAATTCGAAATACTTGCCTGGATTTTTCCCTGCAAAAATATTGAAATATACATTTTGAAAAGGGTGAAATTTTATCATCCAAAAAGATGTCGATATGAGACTTAAAGTGATAACTATTAAAAAATATCTATGAATTTTCAATTTTTTTAAAATTAAATTTATTTGATAAAATCCAGTTAATGAAATCATTAAAAACGAGGGGTACAAAAAGTATGCTTGTCTCCAACCGTCATATAAAGTTGAACTAGTAGTTATTATTAAAACGAAAGGTCCCAAAAATAATCCTAAAAAAAATAGGTCTAATAATTCTTTGTTTCCTCTCCATATATCATTGTAACTTCTTTTATCATCTTCAATTTTATCAAGTCTGTTTATTAAACGTCTAAATATTAAAAAAAAGCCTAATACGAATAGTAATAAATATAATATTGGAGTAGTTATTCCTATCCATACTGAAAGGTAATGCCACGGAATATCTTTTGCCAAAACATAATTTCCTAAGTAAAAATTTTGTCCAGTCCAATCGTGATTTTTCAAATATGTTAATGAACTAATAAAATTTGTATAAGGAGCCTCCCATAATCTTGGCCAGAATAAAGTTACAATTATGGATGTTAAAAACAAAAGAATAAAAGTACTTGCTAATAATTTCTTTAGAGAAATTGATTTATGAAAGTATTTTAAAATTGTTAATAATATGGCAATGATAGGCAAAAAGACACCTAAAGATCTTGTATCTATCATTAAAGCTATTGCTATAGAAGCAAATATAATATTTTTACCTTTTGGGTTAATTATGTATTTACTGGTTGTATTCATGGCAATAATGAAAAAAGACATAAATATTAAATCTTTCATATTATAAAAGCTTTCAGCAAAAAATCTCGGACTTAAAATTAATAAAAGGCATCCAAAGATTCCAATTCGCCAATCTCCAAATCTAAATTCAACTAAATTAAAGAAGAAAATTAATGCTATGAAAAAAACAAAAAAATTTATGAAATGTTTGAATTCATAAAAAGCTTTATCATCATCGAAGTTGATTATACTGCCTAAGTATTCCAAAAAAACATCAAAAAAAACACCATAGTCTTTAGCATAATACCAAGAAAGAGAAGGAAGGTTATTATCAAAAAATTTTGATATGGTGAATTCATTTAAAAATAAACTTATATACTCAAGTGATACCTGTCCATTAATTCTATGTAATGGTTCATCAAATGATAAACCATAGTCATCGTAAATTAGAAAAGCGATTATAAAGAAAATAAAAAAGAATGATGTTACAAAAAGTTTTTTATGTTCATAATTTTTTTTAAATATTTTATTCATAATTAATATAAAATTATACTTTACTATTGACATATTTTTTTCATTGGCGTTAATTATTAGATTATTTCATTAGAAGCTAAGATTTGATTTTTAAATTAACTCCAATACATAAATTGCAGGATTCTAATGGGATTGGGATAGGGAAGTAAGTTTTTTTTATTATTATAAATTTTTTTTTTAACTCATTAAATATTTCATATGGAAGGTTTACGTGTTCACTTTTTATAAACCAATCATAGCTGCTATTATATTTTTTTTTAAATATTCTTTCAGCAGAAATTTTTCTAGCTAAAGTGTAAGCAATACTTCCCTCACAGGGTATTACAATTTGAAAAACTCCTTTATCTTTTAAAACTCTAGCCACTTCACTTATTGTATTCGGCAAATTTGGTAAGTGTTCTAAAACATGTATTGCTATTATTCTATCAAAAAAGTTATTTTCAAAATTTAATTGCTTTTCACAATCACCTACAATGGTTTTAATATTTGGATGTTCTTTTGATAAAATTTTCAGTAGATTTTCTCTTATATCCATAGCATAGTAGTTTCTATTTTGATAATCGTTTAATTTTTCATAATTTAAGTGTTCCCCAATACCAGCACCAATTTCAAGAGTTTTTTGGAAATTAATTGGTCTGTTTTTTACTACAGTTTTATGATTAAATTTATCTACAATCCCATAATTATTCCTTAGAACTTTCAACCAATGTTCCATAAAATCATCTTTAATTAATTTCTGTTCAGAAGTAAGTGGTGGAATTTTTTTAGGAAATAAACTTTTTTTATTTAAATTATTATTAATCATCAAAATTTATTTTTTTGTCTAAAATATATTTAGGTCTTTTCTTAACTTCATCATAGATTCGTCCAA
>AZHR01000010.1 GCA_000504625.1 alpha proteobacterium SCGC AAA240-E13 | reverse complement strand
CTAAAAGCATAAAATTTTACGTTATTTTTTAGGATTATTTTTAGATTTCTCAGATGTCTTTGCCCAATGGAGCCTAACCCTATAAACATTATATTTAATTTTTTTTTCATTTATAATATAACTAACTTAATTACTCTTATTTAAATAATCAATTATAATGAGACACTGTAAAATTTGTATAATTCCTAATACTAGACCGGATCAGTTTTTTGATAATGAAAATATATGTAACGCTTGCAGATCTTTTCAAGGAAGAAAAAAAATAGATTGGGATAAAAGGCTTAGTCAATTAAAAGAAATTATTAAGAAACTTAAAACCAATAATTCAAAATGGAATTGTGTGATTCCTTCCAGTGGAGGGAAGGATAGTACTTACCAGGCTATTCGAGCCAGGGAATTGGGTTTGAATCCAGTTGTGGTTACCGCTACAACATGTGATTTATCAGAGTTAGGAAAAAAAAATATTAATAATTTACGATCTATAGGATTTGACATGATTGAAATTAGTCCAAATTCCAAAATAAGAGCAAGTCTTAACAAAATAGGTTTAAAAGAAGTTGGTGATATTTCATGGCCTGAACATGTATCGATTTTTACAATACCAGTAAGATTTGCTTTGAATTATAAAATACCCCTTATTATTTGGGGAGAAAATCCTCAGTTTGAATATGGAGGACCAGAAAAACAAATTCACTCAAATATACTTGATCGTGCCTGGCTAGAAGAATTTGGTGGGTTGTTAGGTTTAAGAGTAACTGATTTATCAGAAAATTATAAATTTAAAGATTCTGATTTATATCCATATCATTATCCAAGTGAAGAGGAATTAAATCAGTTTAAGGTTATGGGTATATTTTTAGGGCACTATGAACCATGGGATAATTTAAGAAATGCAGAAATAGCAAAAAAAAATGGATTCTCAACATTTAATGGACCTATTGAAAACGGATATTTGGATTGTGAAAAATTAGACAATTATCAACATGGTATTCATGATTATTTTAAATATCTAAAATATGGATTTGGAAGAGCATCAGATCAACTAAGTTTTTTAATTAGAAGAAATTTAATTTCAAGAGAAAAAGCTATAAAAATTGTAAAAGATTATGAAGGTAAATTTCCAAAAAGTTATCTTGGAAAACCCCTTGAAGAAATTCTGAAAAATATTGATATGAGTTTAAAAGAATTTATAAAATTATGTGATAAATTTACTAACAAAAAAATCTTTAAGTGTAATCAAACAGGTGAATTGATCAAAGATAATCAAGGAAATTTAATTAATTTAATGTAAAAAAAAACATGAAAATTGGAATAATAAATTATGGAATGGGTAACATTTTTTCAATTAAACAAACAGTTGAGAGTTTGGAATACGAAGCGTTTATCGCAAATTATCCCAACGATCTAGATAAAGCAGACAAGATTATTTTACCAGGAGTTGGATCTTTCAGTAAAGCAATGGAGAATTTGGAACAAGGTGGGTGGACAGTGAAATTAAACAAGCTTGTAAAAGGAGCAAATAAAATACCTTTGCTAGGAATATGTCTGGGTATGCATTTGCTAGCAGGGTCAAGCAATGAGGTAAGCTATACAAGAGGACTGTCGTTTATTAAAGGAGATGTAGTAAAATTAAATCAATTAGGTTGCAAACTTAGATTACCTCATGTGGGATGGAATAATGTAAAAATAAAAAAAAATCAATTATTTAATAACATTGCACAAAACTCAGATTTTTATTTTGTGCACTCTTTTGCCTTTAAAAATATAGATAAAGAATTAATATTTGGTACTACAGATTATGATGTTGAAATTATTGCGATAATAAAAAACCAAAATATTTTTGGTACTCAATTTCATCCAGAAAAAAGTTCTTTACCAGGTAGACAATTTTTAAGAAATTTTTTGAAAATAACACAATGCTAAAAATTAGGGTTATTCCAACATTATTGTGGAAAAATTATGGATTGGTAAAAGGAGTAGGTTTCAATAGCTGGAGAAGAGTTGGATCTGTAATTCCTGCGATAAAAGTTTATAATTCCAGAGACGTAGATGAACTATTTTTGTTTGATATTACAGCTACGGAAGAAAAAAGAGAACCCGATAATAAATCTATGAAAGATTTTGCCATAGAATGTTCAGTTCCATTTACTGTAGGAGGTGGTATTAATAAGTTGTCCCAAATTGAACATTTGCTGAAGTCTGGAGCAGATAAAATTTCGATTAATTCTTATTCTTATACTCGTCCGGAAATTATTAAAGAGGCATCTAATATGTTTGGGTCTCAATGTGTAGTTGCTAGTATAGATGCAAAAAAAAATACAGATGGACAGTATTATTGTTACAGTGATTGTGGAAAAAAAAATACGGAAAAAAAACCTGATGAATGGGCTAAAGAACTAGAACAACTTGGTTGTGGAGAAATTCTCATAACTTCAATAAACCTTGATGGTACTAGAAAAGGTTATGATATTAAGTTAATTAGTACAGTAGTTAAAGCCGTTTCCGTTCCAGTTATAGCCTCAGGTGGGGCGGGTAACTACGATCATATGGTTTACGCAATTAGAGATGGAGGAGCTTCTGCAGTAGCTGCTGCTAGTATGTTTCATTTCACTGACCAAACACCTTTAAAGGCAAAAAAAAAATTGAATGAAAGTGGTATCCCGGTTAGGGATTGCTATAGAATGTAACTTTTACAAACGTAATAAATTATTTTGTAACTAATCGATCAATAAGATAAAAAATATTAAAATAAAAAATGATTTTTTTAGGTGTAAATCTTAGTCATAATTCAAGCGCTTGTTTGATGATAAATGGTAAAATTACTGTGGTGGCGCAAGAAGAACGTTTTACAAAAAAAAAAAACTTTGAAGGTTATCCAAAAAAATCTATAGATTATATTTTAAAATTTTTAAAAAAAGAAAAATTAAAAATTGATAATATAGCTTTTAGTACTAAATTTAATTCACCATTTACTTATATGTTTCCCGTAGGTCACTTTTTTACAATTCAAGATTTTAAAAATTACTATGGTGATTACTACTATGGAAGAAAAATAAAAAATTTATCAACTGATAAATATATTCAAACGTTAATGAAAGACAAAAGAAATAATCTTAATCTATATATGGATTTTAGAAAGTATAAAAACAAAAAAAATTTACATAACATTGAATTATTTAAACAAGACCAAATTAATTTTATACATTTTCAAACAAAAATAGATAAAGAAAAAATATTTTTTATCGATCATCATACTTGTCATGCTCATTATGCTTATTTTGCTTATATAAATACGTTTATCAAATGTGCAATTTTAACCATTGATAGTCAGGGTGATTATTTAAACCAGACTGCTTGGGTTACAAAAAAAGATGAGAAAGTACTGCATAAAATTGCCGAATCATCCGAATGTGATTTAGCAAGGATTTACAAAATGACCACTTTATTATTATCAATGAAACCTGATGAACATGAATATAAAGTTATGGGACTGGCTCCATATGCTAAGAAAAAATATGCATATGAAGTTTATGAAAACGTATTTAAAGATATTTTAAAAGTAGAAAATTGTAGAGTTTTAAGAAAAAATCGTCCTAAGGATATGTATGCTTATTTAAAAAAAAAATTTGAACCATACAGATTTGATAATATAGCTGGAGGGCTTCAGATATTTGTAGAACAAATTTCAACTAAATTATTTACTCAAATGTATAAACGAACAGGATTGACAAACTTTGCGTTCAGTGGAGGTGTTTCTATGAATATAAAAAATAATAAACTACTCTCCGAACTTCCGTTCGTAAAAAAATTATTTGTACCACCATCAGGTTCTGATGAGTCCTTAAGTATTGGTGCATGTTACTATTTAGCAAAATCAAATTCAAAATCTTTAGACAACATATATCTTGGTTATAATTTAACTGAAGATTTAAACTCAATTGTCTTATCAAAAAAATTTAAAAAAAATAAATTTAAAATAATAAAAAAAGCTACTCCAAATTATATAGCTCAACTTTTAAAAAATGGAAAAATTATTGCCATAGCGAGGGGTAGAGAAGAATTTGGTGCTAGAGCCCTTGGTAATCGAAGCATAATTGCCAATCCACAAAATATGGATTGTATTAAAGAAATTAACGAAGCAATAAAAAATAGAGATTTTTGGATGCCTTTTGCTTTAACCATATTATTTGACAAGCAAAATAAAATCATTTGTAATAATAAGGGAATTGCATGCGATCACATGACTATTGGATTTGATACGAAAAAAGTTTTTTATAACAATATTAAAGCTGGAACACATCAATATGATATGACAGTCAGACCTCAAATACTGAAAAAAAAAAATAATAAAAAATTTTATGATTTAATAAGGTGTTTTTACAATATAACAGGCATTCCTGCAGTTTTGAACACAAGTTTAAATCTACATGGAAATCCAATTAGTTCTTCTTTAGAAGATGTTATAAATACTTTTAAAGCTTCAGGTCTTAAATATCTTTATTTGGAAGATCAATATTTAATTGAAAAAAAGTAGTAAATAATAGATTCAAAATTTTATTTTAAATAGTTTATAAGGAAATTAATTGAATATGTGGTTAGTAAGATCATGAAAAAAAGAGAGATTATTTTTTTAACTCCATTTAAAAGTGTACATCTTTATAAAACCACATTTGAATTATTCATTAAAGAAGTTTGTAATAACTTTCATAATGTCTATTTTGTAAATATTGATAACTTAGTAGAAAGTAAAAAAACAAAAAATTACAATAAAAAACTTTTTCTTAATTTACCAAAAAAAATAATTTTTTATAATCCAATTAATTTCAATTCCTTAGATCTTTTTCTTAGAGAAAAAAAACCAATAATGATAAATAATACAGGTAGAGAATTTAGATATTACAGATTGTTTTTTTATCTAAAAAAAAAAATATACCTCAAATTATGATTAACCATGTGGGAAACTTACAAGCTAGTGCATTTTATCATATGGATAAAGATATGTATTATTTAAAATGGCTTCTAACAAAGATTTTACCAGAAAAATTATTTACAATACTATCATCTTTAGGTTTTGTTCCTAAATTTGATATTAGATTTACATGTAATAGAGAATTTTATAGACATTTTATAAACAATAAAAAAAATTTTTTTAGAAGACCTTCTGCTTATAAAGAATTTTTTTTGGTTAAAAGTAAACAATTTGACGAAAAATATTATTTGAATAAAACAAACGTTAAAGAAGACGTAATATTATTGATAGATCAAGAACCGGAATATGATGATTTTGAACAAAAAAGTAGATTTAAAAAAGAGTTAATTGAAGAACATTATAGAGAACTTAATCAATTATTAAATAATTTTTCAAAAGTTTTTAAAAAACAAGTAATTATTTCTATACATCCTGCATATGATTTAAATAGAGCAGCTAGAAGATTTAAAAAATTTAAAGTAGTTAAATTTAAAACAAAAGATCTCATTAAAAAATCTTTTATCGTTTTATTTTTTGATTCAAGCGCAATAGTTGATGCAATAGTTCTAAAAAAAAGAATTATTTGCATTAGGTCAAATTTGTTTAAAGAATCAAAACATCATAAGTCTGATCTTTATAGAGAAAAGTTAAATTTAAAAACAATTAATCTATCAAAAAAAACAATTTTTCACCCCATCAAGTTTATTAAAGATTTGGATTCTAGATTTAAATATTATGATAAGTATCTTAGAAAATATACAAGCTCCAATATTCAAATTTCTGGAAATAAGAGTATAGTAAGAGAAATTAAATCAAGATATTTTTAGATAATATTAAAATAACTTTAAAAAATATTTTCATTTTTAATTGATTCAGTTTCCTTTTAATATATTTAGATTTATTGTGTGACGATTGTTTTTTTCTAGTTGATAATAAAATAATTTTCTGAATTTATCTCTTTTAAATGAGTATTTCTTTGCTAAATTTGCTGAACTTATCCAAAATTTTTTCCTATTAAAATTTCTTTTTACAATGATATTTGCTAAAAGTGGATTTTTTGTTCTAATTAATTTATCTTTAATAAACGAAAAAATCTTAGCTTTTTGTACTTCTAATTTTGATATTGCTTTCGCTTTATTAGCTCTATTCAAAAGAATAAAATATTCTCTTTTTGAACTAGGTATGTAATTTTTCTTAAATATTAAATCAGAATATGAGCTTCTTGCAGCCAAAACACATGGCTTTTTAAAACAAGCAAATTCAAAAGCAATTGTGCCATTAGAGGTAACAACTGAACTTGCAAAATTTACCGCTGACTGTAACGAAACATTTTTAGGAAATAAATGAATATGATTATATTTTGTACAAAATTTTTTAATCATTTGCTCTGAATTAATTTTTAAGTTTATATAATGAGCATCCATTGGATGTGGTTTTACAAGCCAATTTATTTTTTTCAGTTTAGAAACGTATTGCAAAGTTTCATTTAACCATGAATAATTATCTCTAAAAATACGCCAACCTGATAAAAAATTTCCATCAACAAAAGTATGAGAAAATATACAAACAATTGGTTTAGATTGTTTCCATTTAAGTTTTTGGCAAATTTCTTTTTTTGAATTAAATTTATTACCAATATGTGAGTGTGGATTTTCTATACTATCCGAAAAATTGCTTAAACCTTTAAATCTTTGTTTTACGATTTTTTCACCATTTTTAGAAGCAAATGATCTATAATTATTTAATATAAATTGGAAAAGTTTTTTGGATGGTTCAGTTCTAGCTGTATAAGCTTCAGTAAAATTGGAATATTTTCTAATACTTATCTTTTGAGGTGCAGCTTCTCTAGCAAATACGTTAATATTATTTATTAAAGAACTTAAAAAAATTATGTTTGAAGGAATGAATTGGTTTTCAGTTTGAACTACGGCTTTAATATTGTGTTTCAAAAAAATATTTTTACAAAAAATACTGATTCGAATTGCTTCAGACAAGTGCAATATAAATTTAAAATTTATATTATTAGTACTTGGTACTCCAGTATGACGTAAAATATGTTCATAAACAGTTTTACCAATATCAATTTTATTATATTTAAATTTCAAAAATTTTGAAACTCCATCAAATTTTTTAATAATTTTAAGTGCTTGTAAAAAATATTTTATTCTTATCAAAATATTTTGATTACTAAGATAGATAAAATTTTTGACTCCAAAACTTCTTAATATAATTTCTGCTTCCAAATTTTCTTTATCTATAAAACCAATTAAATCAAATTTGAATTTGTCTTGTAGATATTTAGCAACTATGCCATGGCATATAGCATCTTGTGGTAGATGGACAAAACTAGTAACTAATATTTTATTACTTATTTTTTTTTTTTTAATATTTAAATTCTTCCAAACTTTATAATTTTCATTAATATATTTTTTAAAGTATTCATCTTTACTTGGATTTATAAGTTCATTTTTCTTAAATTTTGAATAATTTATTAGACTATAATTTTTAATAAAAATTAATTTATATTTTAAATAAGATAAAATATTTTTTATCTCATACAAAAAAAACATTGAAAAATAATAAATTATCTTATAATTATAATTTTTCATTCAAAATAATTAATTACCTCGATATTGGCAAATAAAGGTTAAATAAAATTATTTAAAAGTCTAATAAAATTTTTAAATAATGATATAATTTGAAATACCAAAAAATACACTTCCTTAAAAAATATTTAATTTATTACTTTACTAATTGTATAAAATAATTATAGTTTGTTCAAAAATTGAACAAACTATAAACTTTTATGAAAAATGATCAAGATGATTTCGTATTATTAAGACAAATCCATAAAAAACCCCATACTTCACAAAGAAAACTTGCAAATAATATGGGTTTAAGTCTTGGAAAGCTAAATTATTGTCTGAAAGCCCTTAAAGGGAAGGGTCTTATAAAAATTAGAAATTTTAGAAAAAGTAATAATAGGGTGAAATATATTTATGTTTTAACTCCTTCTGGCATAACACTAAAAACAAAATTAACAATAAACTTTATGAAAAGAAAAATTAAAGAATATGATGAATTGAAAAAAGAATTAGAACAGGGAAAATAAAATGTGGACTGTTGTGAAATATAAAAAAGGTGAACTTAAAACTCTAAAAAATAGTCTCCTAAATAATTTGGGAAAAGATATATTTTTTTTTACTCCAAAAATTAAGTATAAAATATATAAGAAAAACAAATTTCAGACTTTTGAAAAAAATGTATTAGAAGGATATTTGATACTTTATCATGAAAACATTACAAGTGAAAAAATATCTGAAAATTTAAAATATATGAGAGGTCTATCTTATTTTTTACCAGGATTTATACATAATCAAAAAGAGTTAATTGATTTTGTAAATTATTGCAATACATTTCAAGATAAAGATGGTTACTTAAAACAAGAATTTTTTAATATTACACATGCTAAAAATATAAAATTTATTTCAGGACCTTTTACAAATTTTATGTTCGAAATTATTTCAAAACAAAAAGATCAAGTTAATTTTTTATTAGGAAATATTAAAGTGTTAGTAAATAAAAAAACAAAATATTTATATTGTCGAGCTTAATTAAAATTATTTTTTTATTTATGTTATTAGACTTGAAATATTAATAGAGTCTATGTGCGGAGCTATGTTTAATTAGCAATTTATGAAAAAAATTTTTATAACTGGTGGTGGTGGATTTATTGGTTCGCACCTAGTAGAGACTCTAGTTAAAGATGGATATAGAGTTAAAACAATCATTCCATATAACATAAATAATTCTTGGGAATGGATAGATACTTTTTCTAAAGAAATAAAAAAAAATATTGAAGTTGTTACTGGTGATATACGTGATTCTAATTTAGTTTTAAAAGAAACAAAAAAAATAGATATAATTTTTCATTTAGCTGCACTTATATCTATACCCTATTCTTACAAATCAGCACAAAGTTTTATTTCAACAAATGTTGAAGGTACATTAAATATGCTGGAAGCAGCAAAAAGTAATTCAATTGAATTATTTGTGCATACATCAACAAGTGAAGTTTATGGTAGTGCACAATTTATACCAATTACTGAAAAACATCCTTTAAATGCGCAATCGCCATATGCTGCATCTAAAATTGCGAGTGATCAGTTATCCTTGTCATATTATAAATCATTTAATTTGCCGATTGTTGTAATTAGACCATTTAATACTTTTGGTCCGAGACAATCTTTAAGGGCAGCAATACCCACCATGATTACTCAGGTATTAAACCAAAAAAAAATTAAACTTGGAAACATCAATACCAGTCGAGATTTTACATACATTTCTGACACTATCAATGGTTTCGTTTTAACTATAGGAAATAATAAATGCATTGGAGAAGTAATTAATTTGGGAACTGGGTATGATTTTAGTATTCAAGAAACATTAAATTATATAACTAAAATTGTAAAAAAGAAGGTATCTGTTGTACTAGATAAACAAAGGATCCGTCCTGAAAAAAGCGAAGTAAAAAAACTTCAATCTTCTAATTTAAAAGCTAAAACTATATTAAATTGGAAACCGATCTATTGTGGAAAAAAAGGCTTCTCAAATGGATTAAAAAAGACTGTTGATTGGTTTAATAATTCAAACAATTTGTCAAAATACAAATTGGATATTTATAATTTCTAAATAAATGTATTGATATTTGAGGAAAGTAGAATTTAACGTGGATAACTGAATCTCTAATAACAGAATTAGCAAACGTATGAAAAACAAATTAGTTTTATCCTCAAAAGGTCAATATTTTTCTAAAACATATAGTAAAAATGGTCATGAAGTTTCAAGAGAATTAATTAAAATTTTTAAAACAAAAATTAAGTTTAAATCATTATTTCTTCATGAGCCTGACTTGGATAAAAGTGAAGTCAATTATTTAAATAGTTGTATTAGAAAGAATACAGTTTCATCAATAGGTAAATTTGTAAAAAAATTTGAAAATAAAATTTCAAAATTAACAAAAGCAAAATATGTAATCACTACTAATTCAGGAACTTCAGCATTACATATTTCTTGTATTTTAATGGGCATTAAAGATAATGACGAAGTATTGCTGCCCTCATTTACTTTTGTTGGTACTGCAAATGCTGTCAAATATTGCAATGCCATCCCACACTTTGTAGACATTGAAGAAAAAAATTTTGGAATTAATGTTGAAAAATTAGAAAGTTACTTAAACAATATTGCAATAAAGAAAAAGGATACTTGTATAAATAAGTTAACTGGAAGAAAAATAAAGGCTATAATTCCCGTACATGTATTTGGACACCCTGTAGAAATTGATGGACTTATAGCATTAGCTAAAAAATTTAATTTATCAATTATCGAAGATGCAGCCGAAGCTATTGGTAGTTATTATAAAAACCAACATGTTGGAACATTTGGAGATATTGGAATTATAAGTTTTAATGGCAATAAAACAATAACCTGTGGATCTGGCGGGGCAATTTTAACTAATAACAAAATTTTGGCTCAAAGAGCAAGACATTTGATTTCTACAGCCAAAATACCACATTCATATAAATACATTCATGATGAAGTTGGATTCAATTATAGACTACCAAATTTAAATGCTGCACTCGGATATTCACAAATAAAAAGAATTAAAACTATTTTAAACAAAAAAAGAAAGCTATTTTTATTTTATAAAAAAATTTTTAAAAATGATTCTATTTTTAAATTGGTTAATGAGCCAATAAATTCCAAGAGTAATTTCTGGTTACAAACAATTTTAATTAGCAAAAATTATTCTAATTTAACTCGAACAATTATTGAAGATTTAAAAAAAAAAAAAATTTACGTTAGACCAGGGTGGGAATTAATGACAAAATTAAATTTTTTTAGAAATTGTCCAAAAATGAATCTTTCTATATCTGAAAAAATTTGCAAAAGAATTATTAATATTCCTAGTAGTTCTTTTTTAGTCAATTATTTAAAAAAGCTATAGTCAATCTAATTTCGGATTAAAACATATGAACTTTTTAAGTAAAATTGAAAAATATAGTTCAAATGTATGCTTGATTGATGAAAATAAGAAAGTTTTTTATTATAAAGATATTTTAAAAATTAGTAAAAATACAAGCAAAAATTTAAAAAGAAAAAAACTTATTTTTGTACTAGCACAAAATCATATTGAATTTATTACTAGTTATATTGGTTTTTTCAGAAAAGGCTTGGTACAGATGATTATTGATCCAAAAATTGAAAATAAATTACTCAGAGATTTAATAAAATACTATCTTCCATATTATATTTTTTTGCCTATTTCAAAAAAAATAAACATAAAAGATTATATTTTTTTTTCTGGATTAAAAAAACATAAAATTTTAAAATTTAAAAAAAAGGTAAATTACCCAATCAATAAAGATTTAGCTCTATTGTTAAGTACATCGGGAAGTACTGGTAGTAAAAAATTTGTGAAATTATCCTATAAAAATATTTACGACAATACAAAAAATATTGTCAAATATTTAAAAATTAACCAAAATCATAGAACAATAACAACTATGCCACCTTTTTATACTTATGGTTTATCGATAATAAATACCCATTTATATATGGGCGCTTCAATTTTTGTGAACAATATAAGAATTATTGAGAAAGTTTTCTGGAAATTATTTAAAGAATTTAGAATCACAAGTTTTGGTGGCGTTCCATATTTTTATGAGATTATAAAGAAATTAAATTTTCATAAAATGAATTTACCAAGTTTAAAATATTTTACTCAAGCCGGTGGACCATTAAATAGAGAATTAACAAAATATTTTTTACATTATGCAGAAACAAATAAGATCATTTTTATTGTTATGTATGGACAGGTTGAGGCAACCTCAAGAATTTCTTACTTGCCCTATAAAATGTCTAAAAAAAAATTGGGAAGTATCGGTATACCAATTCCAGGAGGAAAAATTCGTTTAGAAAATGCAAAATCTAATGATGATACAAAAGGTGAGATAGTTTATGAAGGAAAAAATGTTTCAATGGGATATGCAAAAAATTTTGGAGATCTAGAAAAAGATGATGAGAATCAGGGAATACTAAAGACTGGTGATCTAGCTATAAAAGATGATAATGGATATTTATATATTACAGGAAGAAAATCTAGAAACGTAAAATTATTTGGCCATAGAGTGAACTTAGATGAACTAGAACAAATTTTGTTCAAAAAAGGATATAATTGTCTTTGTTCTGGTAATGATAATAGAGTTGTAATTTTTCATACTAATAAAGATTATGATCATCAAATTGTAAAATACTTATCTAAAAAAACAAATTTTCGTTTAGATTGTTTTCAACTCAAATATATAAAAGAATTTCCACTAAATGAAATAGGAAAAATTTCTTATAAAAAATTAGAAAAATTTTTATGACAATAAATAGTTTGTTAAAATTAGATCCTTTTATAATTGATAAAAGTAAAAGAAATAAAATTATTAAAAATCGAATTCAATTACTCACCTTGCATCATAGTAGATTTTGTAAAAAATATAAAAAAATAATAAAAAATTTAAAATTTAAAATAAAAAAAAACAACAAATTAGAGAATTTTCCTATGCTCCCAGTGAGATTATTTAAAAAGTTTGATTTTAAAAGTGTTCCAGAAACTAAAGTAGTAAAAAAATTGGTTTCTTCAGGCACTTCAGGACAAGAATTATCAAAAATTTATCTGGATAAAAAAAATGCAAACAATCAAGTAAAAGTTTTAGGAAAGATTATGTCAACAATACTAGGCAACAAAAGACTGCCCATGTTAATTATTGATAAAAATCCAAGAATATTAGATAGATCGATTTTTAGTGCGAGTGTAGCTGCAATTTATGGATTTTCCATTTTTGGGACAAATCATTGTTACATTTTAGATAAAGAAAATAATATAGATTATGAATCCTTAAATAATTTTTTAGACAAATTCAGCAAAGATAAATTTTTTATTTTTGGCTTTACAAATCTTGTTTATGAAAATTTAATTAAAAAATTATCCGTCAATTCTATTAAATCAAACTTTAAAAATGGCGTTTTGCTTCATGGAGGTGGTTGGAAAAAATTAGAAAAAATGAAAATTAGTAATCAAAAATTTAAGAAACTACTATTAAAAAAAATTAAATTAAAAAATATATTTAATTATTATGGCTTGGTTGAACAAACCGGATCAATTTTTATTGAGTGTAACAAATGTGGCTATTTTATTACTTCAATTTTCTCGGATATTTTTATAAGAGATAAAAAACTTAATGTTGTTCAAAATGGACAAAAAGGTTTAATTCAATTGTTATCTTTATTGCCAACTAGCTATCCTGGACACAATATTTTGACGGAAGATGTGGGACAAATAATAGAAAATGATCATTGCAAATGCGGCTTTAAAGGAAAACATTTTTTAGTTTATGGAAGGGCCGAGAAGGCTGAAATTAGAGGATGTAGCGATGTTAGATAAAAATATTATCAATTATAATGTGTTAAGAAACAACAAATTTGAAATTAAAGTTTTTGAACCTTTTAACAATTTGGCAACCGAATTTTTGTCAGATTTTTCAAAAAATCTAAGAAAAATTAAAAAAATTAATTTGTATCCCGATCTAATTTATTTAATTCTCTGGTGTGGAAAAAATAATAAAGCAGGCAAACATATTGATAAAAACTTTTTGAGATTGGGCCGAGGTTTAATATTTCACATTTGTCCAGCAAATGTTCCAACAAACTTTATTTATTCATTTTTTTTTGGATTACTAAGTGGAAATTCAAATATTGTAAAAATACCATCCAAAAATTTTCAAGAAAAAGACATCATTCTTTTAGTAATAAAATCGTTATTTAAGAAAAAAAAATATTTAGAATTAAAAAATTCAAACTGCTTTGTTCAATATAATAACAAAATCGAAACTACAAAAAAAATTTCTTCTATATGTGATGGTAGAGTAATTTGGGGAGGAGATAGGACAATAAATGATATCAGAAAAACCTGGATACCCGAAAGAGCAATAGATATTACTTTTCCTGATAGATATTCTCTATCAGTAATTAGCTTGCAACAACTTCAAAAACTGTCATCAAAAAAAATAAAATATCTTACAAAAAAATTTTATTATGACGGTTATATGATGAATCAGTTAGCTTGTAATTCTCCACACTTTGTTTTTTGGGTAGGAAAAAAAAATGAAAAACTACAGAAATATTTTTGGAAGCAGCTCAGCAAAATAGTTGAAAAAAAATTCTTCTTTGATGATATTCATGTTGTAGATAAGTATACAAATTTAATGGAAAACATTATTATTCAAAAAGATTTTAAAAATATAAAAATGTTTAAAAATAATCTTTATGTAATTGACCCAGCTAAACATACAAAACATATTGAAAATATTAGAGGAGTAAATGGAACTTTTTTTCAACTAAATATCAATCAATTAGCTGATTTGAAAAAATTTATTACAAAAAAATGTCAAACAGTTTCTTATTTTGGTTTTACAAAAAAACAGTTTAAGTATTTTTTAACGAATAATAATTTGTTGGGTATTGATCGAGTTGTTCCCATAGGGAGAGCATTAGAAATAGATATAATTTGGGATGGATATGAAGTAGTCAAATCCCTGTCGAGAGTTATTTCCTTGGAATAAAATGAAACTTAATAAAAAAGAAATTTTAGAATATCAACAAAATAGACCTCCCTATTTAATGATAGATTTTGTAGATGAGGTTATTCCAGGAAAATTTGCTAAAGGATATAAAGATTTGATGAAGGACGAATGGTTTTTTAAAGTACATTGGCCAACAGACCCCAATATGCCTGGAATGTTACAAATTGAGTCATTAATTCAAATGTGTGCTTTGTCACTCTTAACAATGCCAGGTAATAAGGGCAAATTGGTATATTTAATATCAGCGGATAAAATAAAACTACAAAGAAAAATTGTACCAAATGATCGATTGATTATTGAAACAAAAGTCAATTTATACAGCAGAGGAATAGCAAAATGTATAGGAGAAGGTAAGGTAAATAATAAAATCGCCTGTAGTGCTGAATTTATTATAGCATTACCGCATATAATTAATTATTATAAGAAAAAATAAATAACATGCCGAAAAACTCACCATTACTAAAAAAACCAAAATTAGTTAAAAAGTTAAAAGATTTTTTTGACTATGTTCAAAAAAATGACGGAAAAATTGGAACAAAAACTAGGGGTATTGATTTAAATTTAAATAATGCTTGCAATTTAAGATGTAAATATTGTTTTACCAATTCACCAAAAGGAGATCATGTTAAAGATTACCTTTCTCCTAAAATTATAGGAGATCTTGCTGATCAAGCTGATGAACTTGGTTATTTTGAATTTGATTTACAAGGCGGAGAGTTGACACTTCGTCCTGATTTACTATTCGAGACTCTTGAAGCAATAAAACCGGAGAGATTTTATTTATACCTAACTACTAATGGCTATTATCTAGATGAAAAACTAGCAAAAAAATTGGCCAAATATCAGGTTAGTAGAGTTTCAATTAGTATTGATAGTATGGATGAAAAAATTCATGATGAAATAAGAGGCAGGAAAGAATCATGGAGAAGAGCAATTGAAGGACTAAAACATGTTCAAAAAGCAGGTATGGATCCATATTTAAATATAACAGTTGGTCATTACAATGCTTTTAATCAAGATTTTGAGGAATTGCTAAAGTACTCTAAAGAGAAGAAATATAAAACTTTATTAAATGTAGCTGTACCTGCGGGCATGTGGCAAAAGATGGAAGAAGTAATATGTGATGATAATGATAGAAAACATATTCAAAATTTAAGAAAAAAATATGGAAATCTTGTAAGAAATCTTTGGAATCCGTTTGATCGAAATAATGAAAAAATTTTAGGTTGTACAACTGTAAATAGGCTTTACATCACGCCTATCGGCGATGTTTTGGTTTGTCCATATGTTCATATAAAGATTGGAAATATTTTGCAACAACCTTTAAAAGAAATAGTCGATTTTGGATTTAAAATAAAATACTTCAAAGATCATAGTAGTCTTTGTTTAGCTGGAGAAGATAAAAACTTTATTTCTAAATTCATGACAAAAGAAAAGCAAAGTATTTTCAATCCGGCTCTCGCGAAAGACATCTTCTCAAAAGAAGAAATATTTTAAGGAAAATTTAACAAAATTATAATTAAGGTAAAGCTTTGATACTTAAGAATAAATTAGCAGTAATAACTGGGGCAAATAGAGGAATAGGATTATCAATATTAAAAAAGTTTTCTGACAATGGAGCCAATATTATTGCTTGTGCAAGAAAAAAAAATGAAAAGTTTGAAAAATTAATATTTGATATTTCAAAAAAATGTAACAATAAAATTACTCCTATATATTTCGATTTATCCAAGAATAATGAGATTGAAGAAGGAATTAATAAAATTAATTCTATGTCAGACAATATTGAAATTATTGTAAATAATGCTGGAATAAATCAAGTTTCTTTATTTCAAATGACTCCAATTAAAAAAATAAAAGAAATTTTTGATATAAATTTTTTCTCTCATCTGCTTTTAACTCAAAAATTAATGAAATTTATGATAAAAAATAAAAAGGGAAGTATAATAAATATATCTTCTAATGCAGCTACGGAATGTGATGCAGGTAGATCTGCTTATGCATCAAGCAAGGCAGCATTAATAGCTTTCACAAAGGTATTATCTAAAGAATTGGGAAGTTTTAATATAAGAGTAAATGCAGTGGCTCCTGGATTGACTAATACGGAGATGATGAAAAAAAATGTTTCAGAAAAAATTATTGAAGAAGCTATAAAAAGAGTTGCGCTTAAAAGACCAGCAGAACCATCAGAAATATCTAATGTGGTAATGTTTTTAGCTTCAGATTTATCCAACTATATCAGTGGAGAAACAGTCTTTGTAACAGGAGGTTACTAATTTTTTCAATGGAAGAACAAAAGGAAATTACTAAAATAAAAAATTTAGCAAAAGAAATAAGAAAGAACATTCTCACGATGTCATTAGCTGCTGGTGCAAGTAGCTCGCATTTTGGAGGTTCTCTGTCAACAGTTGAAATTTTAGCGACCCTTTATGATAATATACTAAGATATGATGTTTCAAAGCCACTTTGGGAGGATCGTGATAGATTTATTTTAAGTAAAGGTCATGCATGTTTAGGTTTTTATTCGGTATTATGTGAAAAGGGCTATTTTGATAAAAATGATCTGAATTTATTTGAAAAAAATGACAGCTATCTTTTAGGGCATCCAATTATTAATAAAAATAAGGGAATTGAATTTTCAAATGGAAGTTTGGGTATGGGTTTATCACTCGGAATAGGTGTTGCAATTGCTGCAAAAAAAAATAAAAAAAATTATAAAGTATTTGTTTTAATTGGAGATGGAGAATGTAATGAAGGGTCGATTTGGGAAGCATCAATGTCAGCAGCACATTTTAAATTAAACAATCTAACAGCCATACTTGATAATAATACTCTCCAACAAACCGGTAGTAATAATGAAATTATGTCATCTACTAACCTTGCTGACAAGTGGAGAAGTTTTAATTGGGATGTACAAGAAATTGATGGTCACAATATTTCGCAGATCTTATCAGCCTTTAAACACGTTTCAGAAAAACCAAAATTAATTCTTGCTAAAACTATAAAAGGCAAGGGATTCAGGTTTTCTGAAAATAACAATGAATGGCATCACAAAATTATGACTAAAAATCAGTATGATGCCGCAGTTAAAGAATTAGATGAATAAAAATAAAATACTCAATAAGATAAATTTTAAAATTTGGTCCAAACTAGGTATGAGAGCAACTTTTGGAATCGCTGCTCTTGAAATGGGAAATACAGTTGAAAAATTAATGATAATAACAGGAGATGTTTCGACATCAGCAGGACTTGATCGATTTAAAAAAAAATTCCCTGATAAATATTTAGATGTGGGGATTGCAGAACAGAATTTAATTGGTATTGGGGCAGGACTTGCAAGCGAAGGTTTTAACGTTATCACCACAACATTTGCACCCTTTCAAACCATAAGGTGCTGCGAGCAAATCAAAGTTAACTTAGGTTATATGAAACAAAAAGTCTGTATGATTGGTTTGGCAAGTGGTCTAGTTTTGGGAACTTTGGGTTATACTCATTGTTGTATAGAAGATGTAGGAATTTTAAGATCGATTCCAAATTTAAATATAATTTCACCCGCGGATAGTGGTGAGGCTGTTAAAGCAGTTTTAGCAAGCTTGAATCAAAAAAATTCTGTTTATATTCGCCTCACAGGTGGTGCAAATATTGATCAGATTTATGAAGAAGATTATGATTTTACAATTGGTAAATCTATAACATTAAAAGAAGGACAAGATATAAGTATTTTTGCATCAGGCACAATGGTAAAGGTTGCCTTAGATTGTTCAAAAATATTGAGTCAAAACAATATCAGTGCAGAGGTTATTAATATGCACACCATTAAACCTATAGATACTCAAAAAATAAATAAAAGCGTAAAAAATTCAAGACTTATTGTTTCAATTGAAGAACACAATGTTATAGGGGGTTTGGGAAGTGCAATAGCTGAATGTTTAGCAAACATCGAGCATTCTCCTAGACATATTTTTTTTGGTATAAATGATACCTACAGTGAAGGTGGAGAATATAACTATTTAAAAAAAAAATTTGGTTTAACGCCTAGTTTAATTTCTGAAAAAATAATATTTAATTTAAAGAAAAAATAATATGGTATCAATAGAAAGATATTCAGAAATTTTTGTAACAGCATTAAATGTTAACAAGGATAAAATTAACAAAAATCTTAAATATAATGAAATCGACGAATGGGATTCGATTGGTCATATGACATTGGTTGCTGCTCTCGAAACAGAATTTAATATAACTATTGAAACAGATGACATTATTGATTTTAGTTCTTTTAAACAAGGAATAGAAATTTTAAAAAAATACAAAATAAATATATCCTAAAGATTTTATGAAAAAAAATAAATATTTAAAAAATATAGCGATTAATGAAAATTTAAAATTGGATAGAGCGTTAGCTATAATGAGTAGATGGGGTTTTAAATCTTTGGTGGTATTAAATAATCAATCTAAATATGCAGGAGTTTTGAGTGATGGCGATATTAGAAAGTCATTAGTAAAAGGCAATAAACTTTCGGACAAAATTTCTTTAATATATCAAAAAAAAACAATTTTTTTTTACGAAAATGATTATTCCTACAACAATATAATCAAAAATTTTTCGAAAGTGGGAATTGATATAATTCCTATAATAGATAAGGATAAAAAATTAAAAAAAGTCTATTTTTATACAGATCTAAATGATCTTAAAAGTGAGGAAATTAAAAAGAAAAAGAAAATTACAAACACGGCTGTTATTATTATGTCTGGTGGAAAAGGAACAAGGCTTAAACCTTTCACGGATGTGTTACCAAAGCCGCTAATGCCAATTAAAGGGAAAACACTTATCGAGCACATTGTTAGCAAATTTATTGATTATGATATAAAAGATTTTATTTTTTCAATAAATTATAAGTCTCATTTAATCAAAGCATTTTTCAAAGAACTGAATCCAACTTATACATTAAAATATATTGAAGAAAAGAATCCTTTAGGAACAGCTGGTTCACTAAAAATGATTGACAAAACAAATTTTAAATATTTTTTTATCTCTAATTGCGATACTATTATTAAAGCCGATCTATATGATTTACACAAATTTCATCGATCAAATAAACATGATATTACAATTGTAGTTTCAAAAAAAAAAATCAAAATACCCTACGGGGTTTGTAAAACTGGTAAAAACAAACTTCTCAAAAATATTGTAGAGAAACCTGAATTAAATTATAATGTAAATACTGGGTTTTATTTAATTAATTCCAATATAGTAGATTTGGTTCCAAAAAAAAATACCGTTTATCATATTACAGACCTAATTAATTTATCAAAAAAATTGAAAAAGAGAGTGGGAACATATTCGATCGAAGATAAACATTGGTTTGATTTTGGTGAAGTTTCAACATTTAAAAAAATATAATGTTAAGAAACTAAGATTAATAATTCTTTTTTATTAAACTTGCTAATGATTAAAAAAAATAAAATTATTGCAATTATACTTGCTAGAATGGGTAGCAAGGGTTTAAAAAATAAAAATTTGAAAAAGTTAGGTTTATATCCATTAGTTGCTTGGCCTATAAAATCTGCGAAAAAATCAAAATATGTTGATAAAATCGTTGTATCTACAGATTCAAAAAAAATTGCGAGAATTTCAAAGAAATATGGAGCAGAAATACCATTTTTAAGACCAAAAAAAATATCTTCCGATAAATCTTCTTCTTTTGATGCAATAAAGCATTGTTTGAATTATTTTCAAAACACAAACCAAAACTTTGATTATATTGTTTTGCTAGAACCAACTTCTCCTTTTACTAGTTATAAAGATATAGATAAAGCTATCACACTCTTATTGAATAAAAGTAAATCATTCGATTCACTTGTTAGTGTTTATCCTGCAATTAATGAACATGTTGAATTTATTTATAAAATGGAAAAAAATAATAAATTAAAGAAAATAAACAATTCAAAAAAAAAATTTATTAGAAGACAAGATATAAGTAAGTATTTTTATTTAGATGGTAGTATTTATATATCCAAAGTCAAAAATTATTTAAAAAATAAAAGTTTTATCGGAAAAAAAACTATAAGCATGGTTATGCCTAAAATTAAATCAATGGAAATAGATGATCATATTGATTTATTTATAGCTAATGCTTCATTAAGTATTCTAAAAAAAAATGAATAAAAGCTTTAAAACCCATTATACAAAAAGATTACTCAAAGTTATTCCAGGGGGAGCTCATACCTATTCAAAGGGAGCGGATCAGTTCCCTTTAAATGCGCCTTCCATATTAAAAAGTGGCAATGGATCTTATGTAACAGATATAAATAATAAGAAGTTATTAGATTATGGAATGGGTCTTCGTTCGGTAAACATTGGTTATTCTGAAAAAAAAATTAACGATGCAGCTTATAAACAAATTCTTAATGGTAATAATCTTTCAAGACCTTCTACTATTGAATTAAAGGCTTCGGAGGAATTTGTTAAATTAATTAAACATGCCGATATGGTAAAGTTCACTAAGCATGGATCAACAGCTGTTACTGCGGCGGTAAAACTAGCTAGGGCCTATACAAAAAAAAAAATTATATTACGTTGCTTGCAACACCCTTTTTTTTCTTTTGATGACTGGTTTATTGGTTCTACAGTGATTAATAAAGGAATACCTAAGGAAATTATAAAATTAACAAAATTTTTTAATTACAACAATATATTTTCATTAAAGAAAAAAATTCAAAGATATAAAAATGATATAGCTTGTGTGGTAATGGAAGCTGCAACCACAGAATGCCCAAATATTAATGATTCAAAAGACTGTTGTAGTCAAATCAAATGTATTAGAAAATTTAAATATCAAAATCATTATCTAAAGCAAGTAGAGAATTTATGTAAAGAAAATAAAATAGTTTTTATTTTAGATGAAATGATAACAGGTTTCAGATGGAATATTGGTGGCGCTCAAGAATTTTATAATATTAAACCTGATTTAAGCACTTTTGGAAAGGCTATGGCAAACGGATTTTCTATTGCTGCTGTGTGTGGTAAACGAAAAATAATGGAATTAGGTTCAATTGAAAAAAAAAATCAAGAAAGAGTCTTTTTATTGTCCACCACTCATGGTGCGGAAATGTCGAGTTTAGGGGCATTTATCGAAACTTTAAAATTCATAAGAAAAAAAAAAGTTATAGAAAAAAATTGGAATTATGGTGGTTCATTAATTCAAAAGCTAAACGAATTAAGTTCATCTATGGGGATGATAGATTATTTCAGTTTATCGGGTGTTGCCTGTTCGCCGTACTATACTTGTAGAGATAAAAAGGGAAATTTAAGTTTATCCTTTAGGACTTTGTTTATGCAAGAAATGATTAAAAGTGGGGTACTCATACCGTGGGTTTCAATTTGCTATAGACATTCAAAAAATGATTTGAAAAAAACAATTAATGCAGCTAAAAAAAGCCTAACAATTTATAAAAAAGCTTTATCAGAAGGTATTGATAAATATTTGAAAGGAAACTCAATCAAGGCAGTATTTAGGAGATTTAATTGATTTTCTAAGAAATTACTAGGAAGCAATTAACCTAAATGGTGAAATTTTCCTTATAAGATGTCAAATAGATAGCAAATATTATTAGTGTTTTAAAAAAATGAAATATTCAAACAAATTTATATTGAGAAATAAAATTGCGTATGTCCTCGGAGGATCGGGATTAATTGGACAAGAAATTTGTCTTGCATTATCTGAATTAGGAGCTGAAGTATTAAATTTAGACATCAAAAAAAATAAAAAATTATTAATAAATAGTGAAACAAGAATTAAATATATTTATTTTGATATATCTAAACTTAATAATTCCGAGAAAATTTTGAATAAATTAATACAAAAATATGGAATGCCCAATATTTTTATAAATTGTTCTTTTCCTTATACAAAATCATATTCCAAAAGTTCATTTTCAGAGATAACTTTAAAATCAATTCAAGAAAATGTTAATTTGCACATGAATTCGTTTATTTGGTTTGCAAGATTAATAGCTGAAAAAATGAAAAATAAAAAGATTGCTGGCAGTATAATACAACTCGGGTCAATTTATGGAGTTGTTGGACAAAATCTTAATATTTATAAAAACACAAATATGAAAGAAAAATTCATATATTCTGCAGTTAAAGGTGGCATTATAAATAGTACAAGACTCATGGCATCCTATTATGGCAAATATAATATAAGAATTAATGCCTTATGTCCGGGGGGAATAAGAGATAAAACTCAAAATAAGAAATTTGTTATGCAATATTCAAGAAATACTCCACTCAAAAGAATGGGTAAACCCGAAGAAATAGCCTCTGCAGCTTTGTTTCTGGCGTCTGATGCTTCATCATATATAACCGGAACGACGTTTATGGTAGATGGTGGATGGACAAGTATTTAAGAGACTAAATTTATTGATAATAATTCCAACAAGTAAACTCTGGAAAAATGTACATTATTAAATCTTTTTATAGCTAATATTATAATAATGATCCCAAAAAACGACGTACTTGAAATTTGGTTGTCTAATAATAAAATTAAATTTTTTAAGGATTTTAACATAAAATATAAATCATGGTTAAAGGCTGGTGGAATTGTAAAAAATTTTATTACTCCAAATAGTGAATCAGATTGTGAGAAGCTAATTAAGTTTTTTCATGAAAAGAATTTTGAATATTACGTATTAGGAAATATTTCTAATACAATCATAAGAGATGGGGAAATTTATACACCAATAATTAATTTGTACAAGTTGTCCGAAATCTTTGAAGAACAAACTCATAAAGGGTTAAAACTAAAGGTCAATGCAGGTGTTTCAATACAAAAATTTTCAAGGTATTTAATTAATAAAGGAATTATGGGTGCAGAGGGTTTGGTGGGAATTCCTGGCACTTTGGGTGGTAGCATTGTGATGAATGCATCATCTTACGGATCTTGTATTTCAGACTATCTTAATTCTGTTGAATGTATAGATTTTAAAGGAAAGTTGGCGTCATTAAATAAAAGTGAAATTAATTTTGGTTGGAGAAAATCATATTTTCAAGGTAAAAAATATTTAATATTGAATATAAATTTCTTTTTTCCTTCAAAAAATTTTATAGGAATAGCAAAAACAAAGAAAAGAACCCAAGAGGTAATTGAACACAGAAGTAATTTTCAGGAAAAAAACTTACCTAATTTAGGAAGTATTTTTGCAACTAAAAATATTTATAAAGATTTGAGCAAAAAAAATTTATTGTTTTTTATAGTTTATATTGTTTATAAAATTTTATCATTTTTGGTTTATAAATTTTCAATAAAAAATTTTTTTATTTTTAGAAAACATAGTGTTAGAATTTACTCTAAACTTCTAAATTTAGATTCATCCTCAAAATTTTTTGTTTCAGACAAAACTATTAATTGCTTAGTAAATTGTGGTTCAACAAGTGGGGATGATGCTATTGAATTTGTAAAATTCATGAAAAAAAAACTTCACAATTGCTCCAATTTAGAAAATATACTTTTAGATAGAATTAAATAAATTTTGAAAAAATTTTTTGGATTTGAAAAATAAATTTAATTTACATCTATTTTTATTGTATCTGACATTGAAATTGTTTACTTGAATTTCTTTCCAAACAGGATTATTACATGAGAGCGCAATATATATAGTATTTCTTGCTCCAGAAATTTCTTCAATAGGATTTACATCATGATAACTTATATTATTTTGAATTGAAGCTACTAATAAATTTGGTCTTGGTTCTATTATTTTTTCAATTTTTATTTCATTATTTATTTTTTTCCAAATTCTATGTTCTCCACCATTCATTTTACTATATCCTCCAGCGAAAAATAATATTGAAATTATTCTTTGAGGGTTATCTACATGTATACCTCCTCCACCAAGTTTTTTTCCGTAACCAATTTCACCTATTCCAATATCCATTCTTGGATATAAAAAGTTTTCACTTTTTTTTTTAAAGTTATGTTTACTAATTATACTATTAACTTCATAAGGATGTGTTTTTAAAGGTGTATTCTTAATATCTATATTAAGAAATTTATTATTAACTTCATTTTCAATATCTTTGCTAAATAAATTTAAAAACATTTTTATAAATTTTTCTCCATAAATAAAATCATGTAAAAGTTTAAATGCTCTGCTTTTATTCATTAATTCAGAATATAATTCTTGCCCAAATGTGGTATCATAATTCATCCTTCCAACTTTACTATTCGAGAAATTTAAAAAATCTTTTTTTATTGGAAAATCTAACTCTATTTTTTTATAAAATTCATTATCAAAAAAATCCTCAATTATAATATGAGGATAAGGAAATATATTCTTATTTACTTTTTTATTAGGATTAATCATTACAATTTTTAAAAATCAAAAATGATATTTTATAAATTAAAATACGCTTTTTCAATCCCGATTGACCAAATTTGACCATAATCAATAATCAGAAAATAAAAAAAGTTTGTAATACAGTGATATGGTGCTTGTCTTTAAGTTTTTCACTACCTAGATTTCTTAAATTAACATATCATCTAATAAAAGCGTATAGAAATTTACAAAGCTTTTAATTGTAAGTTTTTTATATTATATATTTAATAAAACTAGGGTAACAATTGTACAAATCTTGCAAACTTACTCTTAAATAAGATTTAGTGAACATAAAAATTTTTACTTTTTATTATACGAATAATTTTGGAGCTCAGTTGCAATCTTTGTCTCTTAAAAAATTTTTAGAGGACAATTTTAATATAAAAGTTGATTACGCAAGATATTTACCAATAAAATTATTTTATAGAGAATTTTACAAGCCAATGATTACAGGGAATCCATCTCGATTTTATCAATTCCTAAAAAAGAATTATTGTTTCGGTAAATGGAAAAAGAAAATGAATTTATCAAAACCTATATTTACTAAGGACATAAATAATGCATCTATAAGTGTCTATGGAAGCGATTCAATTTGGGCATTTTCCTATTTTGGTTACGAGCCCTATTATATGGGAGACAAAAACGATGGTTTTAAAATTACTTATGCTACAAGCGTAGGACCAACAGAGATTAATAAATTAGAAGATTATCAAAAAAAAAAAATAAAAATTTTATTAAATTCTTATGATTTCATTTCAGTAAGAGATTATAAAACTTCTGCTTTGGTAAAGCAGATGACCGGTTTGGATCCCTTAATTGTATTGGATCCAATTTTTCTTACCACTCCGAAATTTTTATATGATTCTACTGACAATAATGAGAAAAAACTAAAAAAATATGTGATTATATACGGCACCGTATTTTCTAATGCGGAAAAAAAAAAGATAATAGAATTTTGTAAAAAAAACAATCTTCAATCTATTTCACTTGGATATTTAAATGATTGGGCTGATAAAAATTATATTAGCGCAAATCCGTCTGATTTTGTTCGCTATATGTCGAATGCAATATTAGTTTTTACGTCAATGTTTCATGGAGTTATGTTGTCCGTTAAACTAAAAAAACAATTTTGGTACTCGATTGACCCAATTAGAGAAAATAAATTATCCTATTTTATAGATCATCTTAACTTATCATCAAGATTATTAATTAAATCTGAAAATTTAAGTAATATTTTTGACTATGTAAAAATAGAAGATAAACTTTTTAATTGGATAAAATTGTCGAAAGAATATTTAAAACATAGCATTAATAAAAGTGGTTTAATAAAATAATATGCTTTCACCTTTACAGAAAATAATAAATTTAATAAGTTCAATAATCGTTCAAGGAAGTCCTAGAAATATTTATTTAACAGGGGCATCGCATATTGCTTTAATGCGACATAATTATTCTAAAATTAAAGACCTAAATGATCTGGATTATAAAATTTATTCTCAGACAGGAGAAGATGGAATAATTGATTATTTATTATATTCTTTGAAAATAAAAAAACCTAAATTTGTAGAAATAGGTGTGGGTGATTACAGAGAATCAAATACTCGTTTTGTATATGAACGGGCAAGCTGTCAGGGAATGATTGTAGATATAACTGAAAATTTAGAAAAAAAAGTAAAGGGTAACATAAATTTTTGGAAAGGTGATCTTACTGTCGTTGAAAAGGAAATTGATACTGAAAATATAAACGAAATATTGAGTGAAAAAAAATTTAACCAAGATATAGATCTTTTTTCTATTGATATTGACGGAATTGATTATTGGATTTTGGAAAAATTACCTGATGAATTTTCAAAAATTATTGTATTAGAATATAATGCATGCTTTGGTGATAAACTAATAATTTCGGTACCCAATATTAAGGGATTTCAAAGACAAAAATATCATTACTCTCATCTGTGCTTTGGAGCTTCTCTGAAGGCATTTATTAATTTATTAAATAAAAAAGGTTATATTTTTTTAGGTACTAATCTTTTAAGAACAAATGCTTTTTTTGTATTAAAAAAATATAAAGATAAAATAAACTTAGATTTACCAGATATAAATAGTTTAAGCGAATATGTGGCTTCAAATGTTAGGGAAAGTAGAGATAAAAATGGAAAACTTAATTTTTTAGCCGGGAAAAATAGAATAAAAGAAATAGAAAATTGTAAGGTAATAGATTTATCGAGTTCCGAAAAAAAATTAGTTAAAATAAAAGAAATTTTTTAATAAATGAAAATTGCTTATGACTATGAAATTTTTTGGAAACAAAGAAGATTTGGCGGTATATCAAGATATTTTAGTAATTTAATCAAACATAGTTGTAGAGATGAAAAACTTACGATAAAGGTTTTTGCTCAGTTTTACTTTAATGAATATTTAAATACATTGTCTAACAATTTAATTGAAGGCACTAAAATAAGCTATATTCCACCCTTATCAGGAAAAATTTTTGAATTTTATACAAAAAAAATATCAAATTTAAAACTATTAAAATTTAAACCTGATATAATACATAGAACTTTATATTCCAACAATTTTTCAATCAAAAAAAAAACAAAAGTGGTTATAACTGTCTATGATTTAATCCATGAAATTTTTTCCAATAATCAAAAAAACAGGCCTAAACAAATTGCCGCTAATCTTGCAGATAAAATTATTTGTATTTCAAATAACACCAAAAGTGACTTAATTAACATCTATAACATTAAACCTGAAAAAATATCAGTAACATATTTGGGCTGTGAACATATGAATATTGAAAATTTTTCTTCGAATAATTTTATTCAAAAGTCATATACGCCCTATATTTTATTTGTTGGTTCTAGAAAAAAATATAAAAATTTTGATTTTTTATTAGATTCATATTCAAAATCAAGCAAACTGATGAAAGATTTTAACATTATACTATTTGGTGGAGAAGCTATTACAACTAAAGAAATAAAAAAATTTAAGGATTTAAATTTTAGAGAAAATCAAATAATTCATATTAAAGGAGACGATTCTACACTAAAAGATCTGTTTATTAACGCAAAAGCTTATATTTTTCCGTCTCTATACGAAGGTTTTGGTTTGCCATTATTAGAATCGATGTACGTAGGTTGTCCGGCCATATGCAGTAACATAAAAACGTTTATTGAGGTTGCTGATAATTCCGTAGAATATTTTGACCCTAAAAATAATGAAAGCTTAATAAATTCAATTGAAAAAGTTGTTTATAGTAACGAATACTCAAAAACTTTAATTAAAAGGGGCAGGGAAAGAGCAAAAAGATTTTCTTGGGCAAATTGTGCAGTGGAAACAAATAAGATCTACAAAAATTTAATTTAAAGAATGCGAAAATTAAAAAAAAAATTAACAGCTTTAATCTTTGGAATTTCCGGACAAGATGGTTCATATTTAGCAGATTTTTTACTTGAGAAAAATTATAAAGTTTTTGGTACTACCAGAAATATTAGAAAAAAAAATCTTAATAATCTCGTTAAGCTACAAATTTTGCGTAAAGTAAAAATATTTCAATGCGATATTACAAATATTTTAATAATCAGAAAATTGATAAAAAAAATCATGCCAAACGATATTTATTATTTGTGTGGTCAATCTTCTGTAACAAAATCATACGTCCAACCTGCTGAAGCTTTTAGAAGTAATACCTTAGGTTTATTAAATATTTTAGAAACAGTAGAATTAACTAAGAAAAAAATTAAAGTTTTTAATGCAGTATCTGGTCAATTTTACGGAAATAGAAAAAAAAATATTTACAATGAGAAATCCTATATTTCTCCTCAAAGTCCTTATGCAGTAAGCAAAGCAAGTAGTTTCTGGTTAGCTAAAATATTTAGAGAATGGTATGGAATTAAATGTTGTAGCGGAATACTTTTTAATCACGAATCTCCTTTGCGATCGAATGAATTTGTAACAAAAAAAATTATCAACCATTGTAAATTAATAAAAAAAGGAAAATTAAAATATTTATATTTGGGTAATGTTAATATTTATAGGGACTGGGGATGGGCTCCAGAGTACGTCAAGGCAATGTATTTAATGCTCAGACAAAAATATCCGAGAGATTTGATTATTGGTTCAGGAAATAGATATAGTCTTAAGAATTTTGTTTATGAAGTTTTTGGATTATTAAAAATTCCAAAAAATCGATTAAAGGCAAATACTAAGCAATTAATAAGAAAAAAAGATATAAAATCTTATCGAGCAGATCCAAAACTTGCTAAAAGAGTAATAAAATGGAAAGCAAAAACAACATTTAAACAAATCATTTATAAAATGGTTAATGAACAGCTTTATTAAATTTTTGAAAGTATTTTTTTGATATTTTTTATTATTTTTTCAATTTCATAATTTTTTAAGCTGGGATAAATAGGTAAAGAAAAGATAGTTTTTGCTCTTTTTTCTGTTTCTTTTAAACAATCACAATTATTACATGTAAAATTTTTGTAAGCTTTCATAGTGTGAATTGGATGAGGATAATGAATACTGAAATTAATATTATTAAGTCTCATTTTTTTTAAAATAATATTTCTTTTTGGATGACTTGCAGCAAATATGTGAAATACATGAACATTACTTTTATTTACAATTGGTACTTCGATATCAAACCCTTGTAATTCTTCAAAATACTTTTTTGCTATAAATATTCTTCTTTTTACAAATAAATTAATATATCTTAGTTTTAAATTTAAAATAGAAGATTGAATTTCATCCAGTCGAGAATTTGTGCCGTGATCAATAGAGTAATATTTGTTACTCCATTTCTTATTTTTGCTTAAAGTATCTATTCCATAAAATCTAAACCTGTGCATTTTTTCATAGAGTTTTTTATTATTAGTTGTTAAAAATCCACCATCACCATAGGCTCCAAGGATTTTGGTTGGATAAAAAGAATAGCAGCCTATGTCTCCCATAGAACCAGCTTTTCGACCCTTGTATAAAGCTCCACAAGCTTGAGCACAGTCTTCGACTATTTTTAAATTGTATTTTTTTGAGATTGTTAATATTTTATCCATATCACAAGTTTGACCAAAAAGATGAACAGGAACAATGGCTTTTGTTCTAGAGCTAATTGCATTCTTAATTTTTTTTACATCTATCAAAAAATCTTTGCCAATATCTACAAATCTCACTTTTGCACCAGTGCTTTTTATTGCAGATACAGTAGGTATTGCGGTATTGGAAACAGTAATTACTTCATCACCTATTCCAATACCTAGGACTTTAAGGGCAATAAATAATGCATCAGTGCCACTACCTACTCCAAGTCCATATTTTGAATTATTAAATTTACAAAAGTCTTTCTCAAATTTTTTTAGTTCTTGTCCAAATAATAATGTTCCACTGTTAAAAACTTTGTTTAATGAATTTAAAATTTTATGTTTAAGTTCTCTGTATTCACGTAAATAATCCCAATATTTAATCATTTCTTTAAAACTATTTATTCAATATTTTTTTTAATTTCTTTATATTTATAGAAGAATTTATGGGCATGTTTATTTTTTTTTTTTTTAAAAATATTTTTTTTATATTTGGATTTTCAATTTTTGCAAAATTGTATACCGACTGACTCTTGCCCCCAACATTTATTATTCCTTTTTTATTAATCAATTTTAATAGTATTTTTGCTACTTCATCATGATACATAAAACTATTTTTTACATCATAAAAAGCCGCTTTGTGAACAAATGGTTTTTCAGTCATGCACAGTCTTAATATCAATGAATTTTTATATAATTGAACAGCACATTCTCCGCCAAGTTTTGACCATGCGTAATTATTTACTGGTAATAAACTATCCGATTCCTTGTAATTACCTTTTTTTCCAGGATAAACATAGCTCGTAGAAAAATATATGAGTTTGATATTTTTTTCTGTACATGCTTTAGTCATATTAGAAGTTCCAATAATATTTAAATCAATACTTTTTTGAATTTGAAGATCATGAATATTCATGGGTCTAGATAGAGCTGCAAGATGAATAACGATATTAGGTTTTTTAAGTTTTATATATTTTTGTATACTTTTAAAGTTTGTAATGTCCAAATTCTTTTTGCTAGGAAAAAACATTTTATAATTTGTCTTTAATGTCTTAAGAATAGATCCAAATCTTCCCGTACCGCCTGTAACTAAAATCTTCTTTTTCATAATTAGTTGCTAAATATTAACATGTGAAATCCATTTTCCACCCCGAGATAAAAAATCTTTTTCCTTTCTGAAAATTTCATCCTTATGATTCCAAGCGAACAAGTATGAAATATCTGGTTTATTTAATTTAAAATTTTTATATGATACAATTGGAATATGCATGCCGGGAGAAAATTTTCCGATTTTTTCTTTGGTAGTATCATAAATACAATCAATAATATTTGCGCCAATTTTACAGTAATTTAAAACTGTAGTACTTTTTGAGGTCGCAGCATAGCCACATATTTTTTTATTTTTGTTTTTATATTTTTGTAAAAGATCGATAATTTTTTTCCTCGATAATTCACAATTTTTTTTAAATTTTAAACAAGAACTAATATTGTCTATACCTATATTTTTTTCATACTTAATTATATTCTTCAAATTATTGCTTATATCCCTTTGATTTTTCCTAGCAATAACATACCTCATTGACCCACCATGTGTTTCTTGGGGATAAGCATTGATTAATTCCATATCAAATCTATTGAATATTTTTTGTACTGAACTAACTGAAAACATATATATATGTTCGTCATATATTTGATCGTAAGAAATTTTATTGAACATTGAACCAAGATAAGGTTCTTCAAAAATAAATACACCCTTTGAAGTTAGCATTAAATCTACTGATTTAATAAGATCAATCAGGTCTGGTATATGACAAATAACATTTGCTGCACAAATAACATCAGTGTTGTGTTTAAATTTTTTTATCAAACTTACATTTTTATAACAAAAAAATTCTACCAAGGTATTAATATTATTTTTTTTAGCTTTTTTTGCTACGTTCATAGATGGTTCAAAACCGATATAATTAAAACCTTGATTCTTAAAATTTAGCAACATAGTTCCGTCATTTGATCCAATCTCTATTATATTAGAATTATTATTTAAGTAATTTTTTATTATCCATGTAGAGTAATTATGAAAATGGTTTTTCATAAATTCAGAACTTCCAGTATAAAAAGGATAGTTTTTGTTAAACATTTTTTTTGGATTTGGAAATTTATTAAGCTGAAATAAGGATATTTCTTCTGAAAATCCTACTTCGAGATTAAAAAAAAATTCTTTACTAAAATTTTCTTTTTTTAAAAAACCATTGGCTAAAGGCATCTGACCAAATGACATAAAGGGTTTAATAATTTTATTTGTAACCTTACATCTCATTTTTTAAATATTTGAATAATAAAAGTGTATCTTTTATGTCAACATCAATATTTGATTTCAATGTAAGTCCTCTACTTTTAATTTTTTTATCGGCAACATGATATGATAGCTGATTCATAATGGGCGAATCTATATAAACAATTTTAATTTTTTTTTTAATTTTTTTTATTTTATTTAGTATTTGGTTAACAGTAAAATTACCTGATAAAGCATTAAAAATATCGTTTTCAAAAAAATTATTTTCTAAACAAAATTTAAATACTTTAAAAGAATCTCGGATTGATAAATAAGGTCTGAACTGATGCAAGGCCGTTTTGTATATTTTAATTTTTTCATCAATTGCAGCATTAAAACAAAAATTATTCACTGCAGTATGGAATCTAATACCCTTTGACACTCCTGTAATAGTTCCAAATCTAAATGTGTTATATTTTAAATTCTTCGAATTTTTTTTCAATAATTCTTCTTCGATTAATTTAATTTTTGCATAAGGGCTTTGAGGTTTTAAAAACTTTTTTTCACAATTTTCATCAACTAAATCTGTTTGTTTTCCATATACACTAGTCGAAGAAAGATGAATAAGCTTAGCATTTCTATTTCTACAATATTTAATTACTGTTTTAAGACAATTTAAATTATTCTTATACATTTCCCTTTCTTTTCCAAAACTTTTTTCCGCATTAGTCATCGATGCACAATGAATAACCACGTCAATGTTATGAAAATCATTCAAAGCATTTAAATGATTTAAATCCCTTAAAAAAAAACTTAAATTATTTTTTTTCTCAAAACCATATAATGAATAAAATCTGTTAGATTTTAAATTATCTACAAGTATTGTTTTGGATACACATTTTATTTTATGAATATTTTCTGCGAGAAAAGATCCAATATGTCCACAGGCTCCAGTAATTAATAATTTCATTTGTTTTTTCTTTGGAATACAACAAATTCTTTGTATGTTTCTATATAATCATTAAAATCATATTCATAATCATTTAGTACCAATACTATTGATCTGTTCTTTAAAAACTCAACACTACTCCAAATTTTAGGAGGAACTAACAAAGCTCCTGATTTATTGTGACTTAATATTACACTTTTTTCTGTGTTTCTGTATTTCATATTTATTTTAATTTTTCCTTTAATAGCAAAAAATACCTGAGAACATTTTTTGTGTGCGTGATCACCGCGTTTGTATTTTTTTTTCCCATAAATAAAAAAAATTCTTTTTACTTTTATGGGAAATTTATTATTGAAGGTAATAGGTAAAAGTTTTCCACTTTTTTTTGTGAATTTTTTGAAATTAAAAATTTTTGGTGATTTCATTTATATTAATCGATTATAAATTTTTAAAAAAAATTTTTTTAACTTACAATATATAAATATATCTATATAAATAGGCAAAATATGAAAAAAATCATAATCATTGGAGGCGGAATCACTGGCTTGAGCTCTGCTTGGAGGCTTTCTGAAAAGGGCTATGATGTAAAAGTAATAGAATCCGACAAAACAATAGGAGGACTTGCAAAATCTATACAAGTAGAAAATTATTTTTTTGATATAGGACCCCATTCATTTTTTAGTGAAGATAAAGAAGTTTTTAATAAGGTAATGGATTTGTTTAAAGGTGAACAAGGTGAAATACCATATTCAAAAAGAAGCGTGAAAATGATGTTCAGAGGAAAATATGTAGACTACCCATTGTCTGCAAAAAGCGTTCTTTTTCAAATGGGAATTCTATCTGCAATTATGTGTTCTCTGAGCTTTGCGAAATCGTATATTAGTACATCTATATTTTCTTTATTGGTGAAAAAGAAAAAAAATGAGAATTTAACAGTAAAACAATGGGCAATTAATAATTTTGGAAAATATCTTTATCAAAATTTTTTTAAACCATATACAGAACAATTTTGGAAAATCAAAACATCAGAACTGTCTCATAGAGTAATTCCTGCAAGCAAAAAATTAGATTTTGCAAGAACACTTAAACATCTTTTAATAAATAAGTATTTGGAGCTTTCAAAACGAGAACCAGGTGAACTTTCACTTGTACAAAGAGAAAGTTTGCCAAGTTACTATCCAAAAAAAGGTTATGGAGAAATTTCAAATAGAATAGGCAAAAAAGTAAAAAGTAATGGTGGGGAAATTCATACATCCCAGGAAGTAAGTGAAATAATTTTAAATTCAAATAATTCATTTGATGTAAAAACTAGTGATAAAACTTTTTCTGGTGATTTTGTTATATCTACTATACCTCTGAATAAAGTTATAACAAAAATCAAACCTTTGCATGAAACAAAAATAATACAATCTGCAAAAAAATTAGAATATTTATCTCTGGTTTTAGTTTATTTAATAACAAAAAAGAAAAATGTACTTAATTGTCAATATTGTTATTTTATTAATAGATCATACAATAGAATTTCTGACATGAATTCTTTTAGTGAATATTTAAGTCCAAAAGACGAAAATATATTAGCAGTAGAAATTTCTTGTCATTATGAATCTGACATATGGAAGTCTTCGGATGAAGAAATTTTTTCAATGTGTATTCAGGAAATAGAAAAAGATAATTTCTTAAAAAAAGCAGATGTTATAAATTATAAAGTAATTAAAGTTCCAAGCGTTTATCCAATTTACAGAAAAGACTACGAAATTCACTTAAAAGAAACTGAAGAATACTTTGCCAAAATTAAGAACTTTTTTTCTATTGGTCGACAAGGACAATTTTATTATGGTGATATTGATCAAATGATCAAAATTGGATTTGATTCTGCTGACAAAATTATACGCGATTAATTTAAATTTTTTACAATATCCTCTGTCATTTTTTTTGCATCTGAAAATAACATTAAAGTATTATTCCTGTAAAAAAGCTCATTATCTATTCCGGCATATCCAGGGGACAAACTTCTTTTGACAAATAAAACTGATTTGCACTTTTCTACATCTAGCACGGGCATACCATAAATTGGGCTTTGAGGATCAGTTTTGGCCGCAGGATTAGTCACATCGTTTGCTCCTATTACAAAAGTCACGTCTGTATTTGCAAAATCATTATTAATATCATCAAGTTCAAAAACTTCATCGTAAGGAACATTGGCTTCCGCAAGTAACACATTCATGTGTCCTGGCATTCTTCCAGCAACCGGATGAATTGCATAAGAAACTTTAATTCCATTTTTTTTTAAAGAATCAACCATCTCTCTTAAAGCATGTTGTGCTTGTGCGACTGCCATACCATATCCGGGTACAATTATAACAGATGATGCATTTTTCATTAAAAAGGCTGCATCTTCAGCGTTGCCACTTTTAACTGGTCTTTTTTCAATATTTTTTGCCGTGTCATTTGTTGCTCCAAATCCACCAAGTATCACATTAAAGAAAGACCTGTTCATTCCTTTACACATTATGTAAGAGAGAATTGCTCCAGAGGAACCTACCAAAGCTCCCGTTATTATTAACGCTGTATTTTCCAATGTAAATCCTATACCTGCCGCTGCCCAACCAGAATATGAATTCAACATCGAAATAACAACTGGCATATCTGCGCCACCAATTGGAATAATTAAAAGAAACCCAATTAAGAAAGAAATTAAAATTAATATCCAAAATAACTGAGGCAATTGACTTATACAAAGGTAAACGATTGAAACAACTATCGAAATTCCAATTAATCCGTTTAGTATATGTTGGCCTCTAAATGTAATTGGAGAACCTGACATGATTCCTTGTAATTTTAAGAATGCTATAACTGATCCGGAAAAAGTAATTGCCCCGATAGAAGCTCCTAATGACATTTCAATTAAGCTTGCAGTTTTAATATTGCCGACTGTGCCTAAATTAAATACATTTGGTTCAAGGAAAGCTGATATTGCCACCAATACAGCGGAGAGACCCACTAAGCTATGAAATCCTGCAACCAATTGTGGCATGGCGGTCATGGGAATTTTGTAAGCTATAACAGATCCAATTATTCCTCCGATCAACAAAAAAATTAACACATAAATAAATTCTTTAGAAAAGGATTCAACTACCAAAAAAGTTACAATGATAGCGATTAACATTCCCGAAATTCCAAACAAGTTTCCTTGTCTTGAGGTCTCAGGTGATGAAAGCCCCCGAAGAGCTAAAATAAATAATATCCCTGAAGCTAAGTATAAAAATGCTGCAAGATTCGGTGACATATTTTTATTTTTTTTTCTTTTTTTTGTACATCTGCAACATTCTTTGAGTTACTAAAAAGCCTCCAAAAATATTAATTGCCGCTAGTAATATCGCAATAAAACCAAAAATATTTGAGATTTCAAAATTAGAATTATTTTCACCCGTCAAAGATGCAATTATTGCTCCTACAATAATTACAGAGGAGATAGCATTTGTTACTGACATTAATGGAGTATGCAAAGATGGCGTCACACTCCAAACAACATAATATCCTATAAATATTGACAATATGAATATGCTTAGTCTAAAAATAAAAGGGTCAATTTCCATAAATTAAGTATTTTTGGTTTGTATAAAAGTTTTATTAATAATTTCGTCTTTTAAATTAATATTTAAATTTTTCTTTTCTTTGTTATATAGATTAAAAAAAAAGTTATATAAATTTTTGGAATATAGGTTTGTTGCAGAGAGCGGCAATTTATTCAATATGTTTTTATACCCAATTATTTTTATTCCATTTTTATTTACAATTTTGTCTATCTCGGAATATGCTGAATTACCCCCTTGCTCTACCGCCAAATCAAAAACAATCGTTCCCGCTTGCATACCTTTAAACATTTCTTCATTTATTATTCTTGGTGCTTTTTTGCCAGGTATCAATGCTGTACAAATAACAATATCCATCTTTTTTAATGTATCGCTCAACAATTTTTTTTGTTTCAATTTAAAATCTTCACCTGTTTCTTTTGCATATCCTTCTTTGGTCTCTAGGTTTTCGGCTCCTTCGACGGACAAAAATTTCCCTCCTAAACTTTCTACTTGTTCCTTAGATGCCTGTCTTACATCAGTGGCGAAAACTATTGCTCCAAGACGTTTTGCCGTAGCAATTGCTTGTAAACCAGCTACTCCAGCTCCAATTACCAAAACTTTTGCCGCAGGTATAGTTCCAGCAGCAGTCATCATCATTGGAACAACTTTTTCAAACTCGTTAAAGGATTCTATTACTGCTTTATAACCAGCTAAATTAGCTTGTGAAGATAAAACATCCATTGACTGAGCCTTTGCAATTCTTGGCAACAAGTCCAAAGAAAAAATATTAATTTTTTTTTTTAACAATAAGTCTATTTTTTCTTTATTCCCATAAGGATTAAAAATGCCTATCAACGAAGTATTCTCCCTAAGCTTTGTGATATGATTAGTATGCGGTAAATTAACTTGTAGTAAGGAATTGGAATTATTAATAACTTCATTAATATCTTTTAATATTTGAACTCCCTTTTCTTTATAATCATTGTCATGAAAACCTAAATGAATCCCGTAGTTTTTGTTTATAAAAATTTCCACATCCAAATCTAAATATTTTTTTGATAATTCGGGGGTTAATGAAATTCTTTTTTCTGAAGTCAAGTTCTCACTTATTGATCCGATTTTCATGAATTATAATCAAAATACAGTAATTATTTTTGTCTAGCTTTAAATTTTGGGTTTTTTTTGTTGATTATATAAACTCTTCCTCTTCTTCTAACTAATTTGGAATTTATATCTCTTTTTTTTAAAGATTTTAATGATGTTGCTATTTTCATAATTTTTTTTGTAATGCCTGGCAACGTCCTACTCTTCCATGTCTTAAGACAAAGTACCATCGGCGCTGAAGGGCTTGACTTCCGAGTTCGGAATGGGATCGGGTATTACCCCTTCGCAAAAATCACCAGGCAATGTATCTATATGACTATCAACAAAAATTGCAACAAATTATTCATATTTTATATGCAGAAGAAAATTAAACCTTAATTTTATTAATATCCTCTAATAAATGAAAAAACTATCTCTATACATTAACTGTTTTTATTACTTTTACACAACTATAAATTTATTTATAATGCTGATGAAAAAATTTATGGATAATTACTATGGATATTAATATTGCCAATAAACATAATCTTAACAAAAAAGATTTTTTGCCTCCGAATATGTCAAATTCGCATATCAAATTACATTTGGCCTGTTTTGAGGATGGACTTGATAACATTGGTTTTAGAAAATTTTCAGGTTATGTTAAATCAATTCATTCAGAAACTAAAACAACTTACATACCAACAGGAAATTTTCGTAGTATTTTCAGGACCTTGTTCGAAAAAGGTGCAGGCAGTTTGAACGATAACGATATCTTTAGAGTCGCCAAATTTTTATCGGAAAGTGATTTGGTTGGACTTTCTTCAATGACTCAATACTCTACCACAGTTCATAAGGTCATTGCCGAAATTAGAAAATGTAACCCAAACACATATATAGTATGGGGAGGCATCCATCCGATTATTCACCCTGAGGATGCGATCAAACATGCTGATGCAATTTGTACTGGCGAAGGAGAATTTGCATTTAAAAATTTTTTGGAACTTTTTAAAAGCAGACAGGATTATACTACTGCTCCTAGTTTTTGGTTCCGCAAAGATAATAATATAATAAAAAATAAGAACCTACCTTTAATGAAACCAACAGAAATGAATGAACTACCTCCTCTTACTTATCAAGATGGAGAATTTATATATCATCCCGGTAAAGGTTTCAAAAAAATAAATTACACTGACTTTTTAAACTATTCATCACTTACATATAATACGGTTTGGAGTATAGGTTGCCCCTTGCATTGTACATTCTGTGGTAATACAAAATTTATTGAATATGATAATGCTTACCGTAGGCTTCGTCACTCTTCACCACGCACCATCATTGATGAAATAAAACGGGCAATTTCCAAGCATCGCCACTTATCATCAATTTCATTTCATGATGACAGTTTTCTTGCTTTACGTTACGAAACGCTTGAGGAATTTTGCAAACTATACAAGGAAGAAGTTAATATTCCCTTTGCTATATTCGGAATAATACCAAATTACGTTCGTGAAGATAAGATCGCCCTACTTTTGGATGCTGGTATGAATCGAGTCCGTATGGGAATTCAGTCTGGTAGCGATAATATTCTAGAATTTTACAGGAGACCGACTAAATTAAGAACAATTAAAGCAGCTGCAATAGTGTTCAACAAATATAAAAAATTTATGATACCACCAACCTATGACATAATTCTTGATAATCCAGTAGAGACCACAGAAGATACAAGAGCAACCGTTGATATGCTATATGAGATGCCTAGACCATTTGCTCTAAATGTTTTTTCTTTAAGAATCATACCAAATACTCAGATGGCAAAAGATCTTGAGAAAAGAGGGCTTAAAATTCCAGAAATTGATACTGACTATTATACCGGCTATCATCGCACCATGGGAAACGCCCTTGTTTTTATTCTCTGTTTTTGGAAAATGCCAAAATGGTTATATAAAATTTGGCGCAATAAGATTTATCCTTCTCACAATAAACAAGAACATTACCCTATTTTATTCACATTGGCTCGAGCAGTTTACTATTTTAAAAGGGGATTTGACTTTTTACGTGTTATGGATTTTAATCATTTTCATGGAAAGCCAGGATATTATTTGTGGAAAATTGGTATTATTAGTTTATGGCAACGCCTTTTTGTGAAACGTTTTAAACTTTCACAAGAAAAAAAGAGGAAACTCGAAGCTCAACCAAAAATATTAAGCAATCAACAAAATATTCAATAAAAGCGATTAAATATCTAGTTAATTTAGTAATGACATAGAGAACTCCATTGGCTGACTTTCGGATTAGATTCCGTTAAACAATTTCACATAACTACAATTGTTATTTATCCCCTCATTGTCCTGTTATTGTCCTGTTTGATCCCTTAAAATCCTACAATTCTACTCGACTGACACACAAAGAAATTGGGTATAGCATAAGTTTATGAAAAAGATTTTAGGGATCTTGGTTCTGGGTTTGTTGGTTTGTAACATAGTAAAAGCAAAAGAGTGTGAAGGAAGCCCTTTTGTAGAAAAAAAAAACAGTTTAATATTTTTTAAGATCTTTACTAAATGGAAAGACTGCCACGGTACTTTGACTTATAAAGATGGATCTAAATATGTGGGTGAGTTTAAGAATGGAAGATTATCAGGCCAGGGAACTTTCACATGGCTAGATGGAGTAAAATACGTTGGAGGATTTAAGGCTGGAAAACGACATGGACAAGGAACCTACTCATGGCTAGATGGAACTATTGACAATGGTATATGGGAAAAAGACAAATTAGTTAAACGTAATAAAATAGAAATTTCAATTGATAAAAAGAAATCTAAGAAAATAGAAGATAATCTAGTTAAGAAAAAACTAACTCAGAAACAAAGTTCATCGTACGAGTGTAAAGAAAGTCCTCTCAAAGAAAAAAAATTTGCTTTAAAACTTCGTAAGGCTGTTGTTGAATGGAGAGATTGTCACGGTACTTTAATTTATAAAGATGGTTCTAAATACTCTGGTGAGTTTAAGGGTGGAAAATTTTCGGGATTAGGAACTTTTACATATAAAGATGGCGCAACATATTTTGGCGAATTTATTGAAGGTAAATCTAATGGACAAGGAACTCATACAAGTACAGATGGAAAAAAATACGTTGGAGAATGGAAAGATGATGTAAGACATGGAAAAGGAATTTTTACTAACCAACTTGGCGAAAAATATGAGGGAGGATT
>AZHR01000009.1 GCA_000504625.1 alpha proteobacterium SCGC AAA240-E13 | reverse complement strand
CAATATAGTAACCTTGAAGGTGGCGATTACCCGAATTAGGATTGTATTCTGTTCTTCCATGAAGAATTCGTCGATTATTAAAACAAAAAATATCACCAGACTCTAATCTAAACTTAATATTAAATTTTTCGCTATGTATTAGTTTTGCAAATTTATAGTGAGCCTTATAAAAAGGTTCGATATCTTCGGGAGAACAATCTATTACTCCCATATAGGTCATACTAAAACGTATATCGTTATAATCATCATCCTTAGTCAAAGTTATTGCAGGAGCATGGAAAACTCTATGCTTGTTTTGTGTATAGTCCTTATTAACAAATTTTATTGGAATTCTTTTTAAAATATTAAAAGTCTCTTTATCATTATGTTTTAGATAATCAGCAATTTTAAAACCATCCGCGGCTGATGAGTTGCCTCCTTCAGCTTCGTTAACGAGGCAGTGTAAAAATTGATATCCAGGTGGAGTTTCAAAGTAAGGAAGATCCATGTGATTGCGTAAAGAGTCTGCCGTATACGCAGAATTGTTCGGTTTTGGAATATTAATAACTTCAAAAGGAGTATCGAAAAATGTTTGTCTTATATGGCTAATCTTATCTAGTATTTTTAATGCAGATTTTTTTTCGGTAGGAGCATTTTTAATTATTGCAATTCCATAATAATGAAGTAATTCCAGCCATTTAATTAAACCATCTTCGTTTTTCATTACCACGTCACAATTAATTTGTATTTCGGACATTTGAGAATTTAATGTCTTGTCCCATAAAATATAAGGTGAAACACAAGCTTTTTTTCTTTTTATGGTGTAACAATTTTTTCTTAACCAAGATGGTTCGTAATAACTTACATGTTTGTCTTCATTCCATTTAACTTCTAATTTTCCATCTTCTGATATTTTAAAGCTTTCAGGCGCTATATTTTCTGAAATATTAAGAATATTAAATGTTCTTTCTCTTGCAGTTTTATGAATTTCTGAAGGGCAGTTATCTCTAAGCCATAAAAAATTAAAACTACTTTTTTCTCCATCATTCCACTCGACATCCAATCCAGAACCATTCTGAGAAACTTTTAAAATAGAAGCTGTCATAAAAATATGATTATTTTATTTTATTAGATTTTCAATTCAATTAATAATTGAATTAGTATTTTTATATACTAAAAAGCACTCTTACATATGGACTATTTCTGGTTACTAAAGGGTTGTTTTTTAAACCATTTCACGTTGTAATAGCGGCAGTTTAAACTATGAAAAAGGGGGGAAATTTCATGAAATTTCTAAAAAACTTACTGCTTTCATTTGTTTTTGCAGGATTTATGGCGCTGGGCACAACAAGTGCTAATGCCGCTTGCAAGGTGCATCTGGGAGATTTTGACTGGGATAGTGCTAACGTGCACACTTCAATAGCTTCATTCATTCTTGAAAAAGGATATGGTTGCGAAGTGCAAGTTACTAAGGGAAGTACTACTCCAATCATGGCAGCTCTTTTCGATCAACAAATTGATATTATAACAGAGGTTTGGAGAGATAATTTGGTTCAGCTAATAGAAGACAACCTTTCAAAGGGAACTATTATTGAACTTGGAGTTAACACTCCTTCTTCTACACAAGGATTCTACGTAGATAAACCAACATCTGACAAATATAATTTAAAACATGTTGATGATATGAAGAGCGCGGAAATAGCAAAACTCTTTGCTGATCCTGAAGCACCTGGAAAAGGCAGAATGACAAGCTGTATTTCGGGATGGACTTGTTACACTATTAACTTAGTGAAGCACAAAGTTTATGGTCTAGATGAATTCTATACCAACTTTGATCCAGGTTCAGGTGGAGCTTTGGATGCCGCAATAGCTGGTGCATTTAAAAAGAATAAACCAGTATTTTCGTACTATTGGACTCCAACAGGTTTGATGGGTAAGGTTGATTTAGTTAAATTAGAAGAACCTAAATATGATCAAGGTTGCTGGGATGAGATGACAAAAGTTGTTGAAGACATTAAAGCAAATGGTCCTGAAGTGTATAAACCTACTTGCGCATGTGAATACGTTAATATGTCTTTAACCAAAGCTGCATCTACTACATTTGCAAATAAAGCTGAAAACAAACCAATTCTTGATTTCATTAAGAATTACACATTACCAACTGCAGTTGTGAACAAATCACTTGCATTCTACATGGATGAATCAGATGGAGATATGGTAGAAACTGCAAAAAACTTCTTATCTAATAATAATATGTGGGAGAAGTGGATACCAGGAGACGTTGCAAAAAAAGTTAAAGCTGCGCTTTAATTTTTAGTTGATAAATTTATTTACTAAGAGCCCTTTACGGGGCTCTTAGTTTTTTAAAAAGAACAATGCAAAAATATAAAAAATTTATTAAGCCAACAATTTATTCAGTATTATTTATATTTTTCATTATTATTGGTTATCGTTCAGCTAGACCTAGATACAAGCCTGAACATTTTACAGACATATTCAACGATTTTTCCTGGTTACAAAATTGGCCAAAATGGCTTGATTTTCCTTTGATGCAACCATTGAATACGGGTTTTGATTGGTTAATTGTAAATTATGGACTTTTTTTTGAAGCAATAAATAATTTTTTGCTTGGCTTGTATACTTCAATGAAAGATTTTTTAGTGGGCCTGCCCTGGCCACTAGTTATTGCAATAGTTATTTTTATTACTTATTTTGTAAGTGGAAAAAAAACAAACACTACTGTCATGGTGGCCTTCTGTACTTTTTTTCTTGGATTTTTAAGTCCAAGATATTGGGACAAATGCATTATGACAACTTGCATTGTACTTATTGGTATGGGGCTTTGTATAGTTGTTGGAATCCCGCTTGGAATTGCCATGGCAAGAAATAAAAAGGTAAGAAATGCGTTATTGCCTGTACTTGATTTGATGCAAACCATCCCAAGCTTTTGTTATTTAATTCCAGGAATCTTATTGTTTGGATTAGGAGCTGTTCCAGCCATCATTGCAATTTTTGTTTATGCTGTTCCTCCTCTTATAAGATTAACGGATCTTGGTATTAGATTAGTTGATAAAGAAGTTATAGAAGCTTCAGAAGCATTTGGAGCAAGCAAAAAACAAACTCTTTGGGGTGTTCAAATTCCTTTAGCTTTGCCGAATATTATGCAGGGAATTAACCAGTGTACTATGATGTCTTTGGCGATGGTTGTTATTGCCTCGATGATAGGAACCAGAGGAATTGGTGATGAAGTATTACTTGGATTACAACAGCTTAATGTAGGAATGGCAACAGAAGCAGGAATAGCAATTGTGCTGCTTGCAATTATTTTTGATCGAATTACTCAATCTTACGGTGAAAGAATTCAAGAGAGAACTCAAAAAAAGAAAAAAATAGATTATGGCAAAAATTGAAGTAAAGAATATATATAAGATTTTTGGACCAGAGCCATCAAAAGTTCTTCCTATGTGTCAAGATAAGATATCAAAAGAAGAGATATTAGAAAATACAGGCCATACAGTTGGACTTGCTGATGTATCGTTAAGCATAGAAGAAGGAGAAACTTTTGTGTGTATGGGATTGTCCGGTTCAGGAAAATCAACTCTTATTCGTCACATTAATCGATTAATTGACCCTACGTCTGGAGAGATTTCTGTGGAAGGAACGAATGTTATGGAACTAGATCAGAAAAATTTAATTGAATTTAGAAGACACAAAATGAGTATGGTTTTTCAGCGCTTTGGATTGTTTCCACACAAGACTGTAATTCAAAATGTTGGATATGGTCTTGAGGTTCAAGGAAAAAATCTTAATGAAAGAAATAAAGTTGCTATGGAAAAGATTAATGCCGTGGGTTTAAACGGTTTTGAATATCAATACCCCAATCAATTGTCAGGTGGTATGCAACAACGAGTTGGTCTTGCTCGAGCTCTTGCAACAAATACAGATATTATGCTGATGGATGAAGCTTTTAGTGCATTGGATCCACTTATTCGTAGTGATATGCAAAAACAACTTATTGAGTTACAGGGCGAATTAAAAAAAACCATACTTTTTATTACACACGATTTGGACGAAGCTTTAAGACTGGGAGATCATATAGGAATTTTAAATCACGGCCGTTTAGTGCAAGTTGGAACTCCAATAGATATTATTATGAAACCAGCGGATGATTATGTCGCTGCGTTTGTAAAAGACGTAAATCGTGCCAGAGTTATTAAGGCCAAAATTATTATGTTGTCTCCAGAGCAATTTAAAATGAATGGGACAAATAATAAAAATACTATAAAGGTTAATGAAGATGCATTTATAGATGAATTTTTGCCTCAAGTTTGTTGTACTGATGCAGATGTAGAGGTTGTTGATAAAAGTGGAAATGTCAAAGGGTATATTACTGAAAAAGAATTATCCAAGGCTTTGACAAAGTCCAAAGCTTATGTCGAGCCACAGTCTACAAAATAAAAAAATCGTTATTTCAGCTGGAGCCTCTGGAATAGGGTGGGCAACGACCAAAATTTGTGTTGCAAAAGGCGCTTCAGTTTATTTATGTGATATTAATCTAAAAGCAATAAATAAAGTTAAAAAGCATCCTCTATACAGCAAGCGAATTTTTGTTTCAGAGGCTGATGCATCTGATGAAATGCAGGTAATGGGTTTTTTCAGCAAAATTAAAAAGAAATTTAAGAATTTAGATGCATTAATCAATAATGTTGGAATTGAAGGCCCTACAAGACCAATTGAAAAATTAGATTCCAACGAATGGGAAAACACATTGCATGTTAATGTGAATAGTCATTTTTATTTTACTAAACAAGCCATACCTCTTTTAAAAAAATCAAAAAATGGATCGATAATTAATATTTCATCGGTTGCAGGAATAATGGGTTATCCTCTTCGTTCACCTTATGCAGCTAGCAAATGGGCAGTAGTAGGAGTGACCAAAACTTTAGCAATGGAACTTGGTAAATACAAAATAAGGGTGAATGCAATTTGCCCAGGCACCATTAAGGGAGATAGAATGAAAAGAGTCATAAGAGATAAAGCTAAATTTGAAAAAGTTTCAGCCAAAACTATAGAAAATGATTTTCTTTCTATGGCCTCAATGGGAAGCTGGATTAATCCAGAGGATATTGGGAACATGTGCGCTCATTTAATTTCAGATGAAGCAAATAAAGTTTCCGGTCAGGTTATAGCGGTAGACGGCTATTGTGAACGAATGGATTAATTTACTTTAACTTAGTTTCAAATTTTTTTCTCATTTTCAGCAAATTAACTAAATATTCATCACGAATATTTGAAATTTTTTCAACAGATTTACCTCGCGCTTGTTTTCTAGTTCCTGCAATTACGCTTGATGAAAGTTTTTTTGAAAGAGCTGGAGCTTTTAATTTTGTCCAAGGTAATTTCAATGCTGGACCAAATTGTTCGAGCATATGTTTCATTCCTGGTTTTCCTCCAGCAAGATGATAAGTTAAAAAGATTCCCATTAAAGACCATCGGAGACCTGGACCGTCTTCTATTGCTCTATCCAAATCTTCAGTACTTGCATATCCTTCATTTACAATGTGCAATGCTTCTCTCCATAAAGCCTCTTGTAATCTATCAGCCAAATATCCAGGCAATTCTTTTTTTACCAATAAGGGACTCATAGAAATTGACTTATAAAAGTTTTTCGCTTTATTAATGTATGATTTCTGAGTTTTCTTTCCTGGAACAATTTCCACTCCTGGAAGCATATAAACAGGGTTAAAGGGGTGGCCAATCATAGTTCTTTTTGGATTTTTGCATCTCGAATAAATTCTTGATGGTAATAGTCCCGAAGAACTAGATGAAATTACAGCATTAGGTTTTGCATATTTTCCAATGTTGTGCATTAGTTTTGTTTTTAGACTATAGTTTTCCGCAGCACATTCTTGAATAAAATCAGCATTTTTAACAGCTTTTTCTATCGAGTCTACAAATTTAAGATTCTTTAAATTAAGTTTTTTTTTGTTAAACAATTTTTTAACATAGGGCCAAGTTCGTTTAATTTCTTTTATTAGTTTTTTTTCTAATTTTATATCTTTATCGAAGGCAACGACTTTTTTATTGTGCGCGAGTGATCTAATAATCCAACCAGCACCAATAACTCCTGTGCCTATGACAGCAACTTTTATAATATTGCTGGACATTTATTTATGTTTTTTTAATTTTAGTTTTTGTCTCGTTTCTTCGGGAGTCAGAGTTGTTGCTCCCATATCCGTAATGATTCTTATTGCCTTTTCAACCAATTGTGCATTAGAGGCTAATACTCCTTTTTTTAGATATAAATTATCTTCTAATCCAACCCTAACATTACCACCCAGAAGTACGGTTTGAGCAACGTAGGGCATTTCCATTTTTGAAATTGCAAATCCAGACCAAAGACTTCCTTCTGGCAGAATATCTACAAAAGCTTTCATAGCTGATGGAGTTGCTGGGGCACCCCAAGGAATTCCTAAACAAATTTGAAACAATGGAGGATCTTTAATTAATCCTTCTTTAACCAACTGTGTACCAAACCACATGTTTCCTAAATCAAATGCCTCAATTTCAGGCTTAACATCAATTTCTTTTAATCTTTTAGCAGCTTTTCGAATATCATTTGGAGTATTGACCGCTAACATTGTGCTATCTCCAAAGTTTAGAGATCCACAATCTAAAGAACAAATTTCAGGTAGGCATTGTTCAGCATTAGCAATCCTTTCCATAATGTTTGCCATATCGGTGTTAGGACCAACATCAAGCGGGTTCTTTCCTGATCCTATTTCCAAATCTCCACCCATACCTGTAGTTAAATTTAAGACAACATCAGTACCGCTTGAGCGTACACGATCAACTACTTCCTTATATAATTCAATTTTTCTACTAGGTTTGCCATCTGGTTCTCTTACATGAATATGTGCGATGGCCGCTCCAGCTTTTGCAGCTTCGATCGCTGCCTTTGATATTTGCTCAGGAGTTTTTGGCAAGTCAGGATGTTTTTTTGCGGTATCACCCGATCCAGTAACAGCACAAGAGACGAATACTTTATTGTTCATTTTTTTTATGGAGAATATACTATATTAAAAGAACATGATTTTAAAAACAGAAAAAATATTAAAGGAATGGACGGATTACAACGGTCATCTGAATGTAGCTTACTATGTACATGTTTTTGATATAGCTGCAGACATTATGTTAGATAATTTTAAAATGGGAGGAGAGTCTGCAAAAAAGGATAAAAAAAGTACCTTTGTTGTTGAAATGCATACCAATTATAATCAAGAAGTTAAATTAGATGAAGAAGTCGAAACACATCTAACTTATATTGAACATGACAAAAAAAGGATTCAATATAAGCTTTCGATGTTTCATAAAGAGAAAAAGTATCTTGCCGCTACAAATGAAGTTTTATCATTATACGTTGACCTTAATCAAAGAAGAGTTACTGAGTTTGATTCAGATAGAGTAAAAATTATGGACGATTTTATAAAAAATAATTCATCAAAATTTAACTCTGATAAATTAGTTTTTTCTAGTAAATTAAAAAAATAGTTACCTTAGTGGTTTTTCAGTAACAATAGATTGATCTTGGGCTTTTTCACGGACAAAAATATAAATACCTCCACATACAATTAAAACCATTCCAACAATACTTCTAACATTAGGAATTTCATCAAAGAAAAACCATCCATTAAATGAAGCCCAAACTAATATTGAATACTCAAATGGTGATACAACAGCGGGAGAGGCAATTCGGTATGCTGTAAATATACACAGAAATGCAGAAGCTCCAATCACACCTATAAAAATCATATATAGCAAACTGAATTCTAAATTATCAAACCATTTTCGAAAAATAAATTGAGAAGCAGGATGATCAATGTTGTTGAATTTACCATCACCGATATAAAAATAAAAAATTATACTGATTACTATTGCTAGAATATAAAAATGAAACATTTGTGAATAAACATTATCTTTATCAGATGTTTTTTTTAAAATTATCATTGATAAAGCATAACAAAATGCACAAAAAACAGGTGTTAAACTAAGATAATTAAAATTGTTAAAGTCGGGATTTAATATTATATAGACTCCTATAAAGCCAATTATCACAGCTAACCATCTTCGAAGCCCAACTTCTTCTTTTAAAATAAATATTGCAAAAATTGTCATTAAAAAAGGGCTAGCAAAAAACAAGGCCGTAGCTGTTGCCAAAGGCATTATAGTTAGTGAAATATAAAAAGAGCTAAATCCAAAAAAGAAAAGAATTACACGGATAAGTGTAAGTAAGGGATAATGAGTTGAAAAAATAATTGGTTTATTTGTTATTTTTAAATAACAAACAATAATTATAAAACTTATCAATGTTCTCATTAAATAAACTTCATACAAAGATACGCTATTATTAATATATTTCATTGTTGCATCTTGAAAAGAAACAACAAACATCCCAATGAAGATAAGAAGAATGCCTTTTGGATTATTATTTGTCATAATTAATTGTGTGACTTTTATCAAATTTTTTGTCTTCTTTATATTTATTATTGGTGTAAGATAAAATCTATGCTTTCAAAAGAAGATCAAGTCATGATGGAGACGATGTACTGGTGGGGTATTCCTACATTGTTTAGATGTAAAAATGATCCTGATCCAAACAACTGCGATATTGCCCTTGTAGGTGTTCCACATAGCACAGGCAACGGTACAACTGAACGCGATCAGCACTTGGGTCCTAGAGCTGTGAGACACATATCAGCAGGTTTAAGAAGAGTGCATCTTGAGTTTGGCATTAACCCCTGGAAACAAAATAAAATTAATGATTTAGGAGATGTGCCACTTCCAGAAGCAAATAATAATGAAAAATGTATCGAGAGAATTTCCAGTTTTTACGATCAAATTGCTGAGGCAAATAAACCCGTAGTGTCAATTGGGGGAGACCATTCTATTACTGGTGGTATTGTCCAGAGTTTAGCAAAAAAAAACTCTAAGCTAACAAATGGTAACAAAGTTAGTCTTGTACATTTTGACGCTCATACTGATTGTTATGAAAATTTAGATCATTTTCTGGGTGCAAAAAAATCAGCAGCTCATTGGGCTTCTTATCTTGTACATCAAGGAAATGTAGATGCTAAAAAAAGTACTCAAATTGGTATTAGAGGAAATCCCAGAACTTTAGATTGGTTAAAGCCAAGTTATGATCTTGGGTATCAAGTGATAACTATGAATGAATTTCAAAAAATTGGGCAAAAAAAAAGTTCAGAAATGATTTTAAGCAGATTGGATGATAAACCAATATATGTTACTTTTGATTTAGATTGTCTGGACTCTTCTGTAGCACCAGCAGTAGCAAATTTAGAACCAGCTTTTAATGGATTCTCTATAGACGAGGCAAGAAAACTTTTACAAAGTCTTAAGGGAAGAAATATTATCGGTGGAGATGTTGCCTGCTTAATTCCAACAAAAGATCAGCAAAATAATATTACATCAATGGTGGCTGCATCAATTATGTTTGAGATAATTTCCCTTATAAGCTTTAATTTGAAGAATTAATTATATCTGATCCTTTTTCTGCAATCATGAGAGTCGGTGCATTTAAATTAGCACTAGGAATCTCGGGCATCACAGAAGCATCAACCACTCTAATATTTTGTAGTCCATGAATTCTTAGATTTTCGTCGACTACAGCCATTTTATCTATTCCCATTTTTAATGTACCGCATGGATGGTAGGCTGTTTCTGCTTTTGATCTAATGTATTCATTTAACTGTTCATCAGATTGAGCTTCAATACCAGGACCTACTTCTTTTCCCGAATATGGTTTTAAAGATTCTTGAGATAATATTTTTCTTGCTATATGAATACATTCTCTTGTTTGTTTTAAATCATCTTCATGTTCTAAATAATTAAACAATATTTTAGGATAGTCATAAGGATTTGATGAATCTAATGTTACGAAACCTCTACTTTTTGGCTGATTGGGACTAGCGTGTAGTTGATATCCATGAAAACTTGGATTAATCAAACCATGATCTATTACAAAAGAAGGAAAAAAATGAAATTGTATGTTTGAAATGTTTCGCTCACTAGTTGATTTTGCAAAACCACCAGCTTCTAAAAATGAATGTGAGCACGGACCTTTTTTAAACAAAAACCATTCTATACCTATTCGAATTTTATTAAATAATTTTGTAAAAGAATATAATGTATCAGAAGTTTTACATTCTTGTTGTATGTAGGTTTCTAAATGATCTTGTAAATTTTTCCCAATTCCTTGAAGGTCATGAACAACATTAATTCCTTTATCTTTTAGATGGTCGGCTGGTCCGACTCCAGAAACCATCAATAATTGTGGAGAATTAATTGATCCACCACTCAAAACTACTTCTTTGTTTGCAAATATTTTCTCGACTTTATTCTTAATTTTTACTTCTATGCCAGTAGCTTTTTTTCCATTAAAAATAATTTTTTCAACGAAAGAATTTGAAAAAATACTTAGATTTTTTCTACTCTTAGCTGGGTTTAAATAGTGTTTAGAAACACTTGCCCTTTCACCATTGTTAATAGTGACATCAAACATACCAAAACCTTCTTGCTCTTTACCATTTATATCAGGATTAATTTTATAACCGGCTTCACCAGCAGAATTTATAAATGCTTTAAATAATGGATTTTCGTTTTGAGATTGATTAACAGGAAGTAAACCATTTCCACCCCTATAATGATTTTCTCCTCCCGACCATGTTTCAATTTTCTTAAAATAGGGAAGAACTTTATCATAGGACCAAGATTTTAGCCCCAATGAAGCCCATCTATCGTAATCATTGCGATTACCTCTGACAAAAACCATTCCATTGTGTGCAGAACATCCTCCTATCATCTTTGCTCTAGGACAAAATAATTTTCTATTATTTAAATACGGTTCTGGCTCAGAATAATATTTCCAATTATATTTTGGATCATGCATAGTGTAGAGTAGGGCAAGCGGCATTTTTACTTTCCATACATCACTCGATTGACCAGCTTCAAACAACCCAACTGTATTTTGAGATTTTTCTGTAAGTCGGTTAGCTAATACACAACCCGTAGTTCCCGCTCCAATAATAAGATAATCAAAATTCATAATTTTGTTTAGCAATTAGAAATCAATAAAGATCGAGTAAGACTTTAATTAGTTGGGTTTGTCACCTTGAATAGCTATTCTATCCATAACTCTTTCATGGCCCAATCCTCTTCCGTGAAAAAAATCTGCTATTGCATAGTGTTGAACACTTCTATTATCCCAAATAGCAACAGCATTTTCTGTCCACTGAAATCGACAAGTGAGATCTAATCGTGCCTGATGTTTAAAAATTTTATTTAGAATTTCTTCACTTTCTTTTTTATCCATACCAACTATATTTTTGGTGTAGGTCCAATTTACAAATAATATTTTTTTTCCAGTTTCTGGATGAGTTCTAACAACGGGATGTACGTTAGAATATTCATCGTGATTTCCATTTCCTTCCATGCCCTCATAATTATCAACAAAAAATTCTGATCCTAAAGAACTATGAAGAGCTTTTTTATCTTTAATTTTATCTTTAATTTTCTCATCTAGTGTTTCCCATGCAAGTTCCATATTAGCGAACATTGTGTCTCCTCCAACAGGAGGTATTTTAATCGATTTTAATATTACCGCTTTAGTTGGTTTAACGTTATAACTGACATCGCTATGCCAATTTTCACCCCACTGATTTTTTTCATTTGGTTTTTTAATTATTCGTACAATTTCTGGATAATCATCGAGGCCTTTTACGTAAGCATGCTGTTCTATGGGCCCAAAACATGAGGCTAATTTTAACTGTTCTTCCAGGCTAATATTTTGATTTCTAAAAAAAATAACTTTATGTTCTAATAGTAGATTATTAATTACCTCAAAATTTTTGTCTGAAGTATCTTGTAGATTTACTCCACTAATTTCTGCACCAAGTGCTCCCGATAGTAATTTAACCTGCATAATCTAAGCACAAGGTTACCCCGCTCATAATTATTTGTCACCAGAAAACTTATGGTAAAAAACAGAAAAGCCTACTTATTTAGTCGAAAAGTTGTTAAAATTATTAACTATTTCAACAGTTTTCGATACACAAAGATTACAGCAAATATAATTATTAAAGCCGCAACTCCTTGATCTCCAATGCTATCTAATAAAGTAACAAGATTGTTTGTTACTGTCGAACCAAAAAAAGCAACATCAGGGCCGAATAACAATTCAGCGAAAACTGAGACGGCTAACAAAAGTACACCAAGTTCAACAAACTGTCTTAGGTAATATTTAATTGTATTAATCCAATTTTTCATAAAAACCCTCCTAAAATTCGAATGAGCTATCCTAACCTTCTTGGTGTAGGATCAGGATAGCATCAATTCAATAATCGTTGTTTTATAAAAAAAATAAACAACGAGTTTTGATAAGTTACTTATAAAAACCTAAGATTATAATAGCAGCTATTAATCCAACTATTCCTGCATCACCAAGTCCTTGAACTAATCCTACTATATTATCTGCTATGCCTCCTACAAATGGAACATTTCCACCTAGAAGAGAAACAACGATTCCTAATCCCAGTAATGCTATTACAACATGGGTTAATGATCTTATCGTTGCTGCGAAACCACCTAACATTTTCATAGTTTCCTCCCTTATTATTTTACGATACTACGAATCTCTATCCGTAGTTGATGAATCCTTTTATCACACAAGATATAGATAACCACAAATAAATATCTTAAATAACGTAATAAAATAAGGGGTTATTTTATAATTTGTAAATTCTAATGATTCGCGAACAAATAAGTCTCCGATTCTTTTGTCTTAAAATTTAAGCTATAAAATTCATTGTCAAAAAATAATGAATCTTACATACGCATATTTTTTTTTGGGTTTTGCCATTATTCTTGAAATTACAGGTACAAGTTTTGTTAAAGATACAGAAGGTTTTACACAATTAATACCTTCTTTAATTTGTTTAGGAACTATATGTTTTTCATATTATTTAATGTCGCATGTAGTCTATTTTGTTCCTGTTGGGATTACCTACGCTACTTGGTCTGGTCTCGGTATTGCGGCAATTACTATTATTGGTATTTATAAATATAATCAAGTTCCCAATACACCAACAATTATTGGATTAATTCTGATAATTATTGGAGTGATTATTGTCAATACAATGAGTGATATAAGAGTTTAAAACAGTAAATTATTAGTCTAGCAAATATAATTGATGACAAAAATTATTCCCAAAATAGATATATCAGAATTAATTAATAATGGTTTTAGTTCGTCAAAATCTTCTGGAGTGGTTAATCAAATAAAAGAAGCCTGTTTGGATATTGGTTTTTTTATAATAATAGGTCATGGCATATCAACTAAGTTGATTCATTCTACATTACAGGTATCCAAAAAATTTTTTAAATTAAATATGAGTAAAAAATTAANGCTTTCTGAAAATACAAGAAACATTGAACAAATAAGAGCTGAGGTTGGTATGGTTTTCCAACAATTCAATTTGTTTCCACATTTATCAATTTTAGCCAAATACTTTTTCACTAATTTCAAATAGGTTAAATTTGTACTTATTATTGGATAATCAAATATTGAGTTTTTTATTCTTTGAAGAGTTCTTTCGAATAAAGTCCAACCACCGAAATTAATAAATTGCTTTGGTAGATTTTTTTGTGATTGTGGCCACAACCTTATACCAGCTCCACCACACATAATGACTGGTTTTATCTTCATTATTATTATATATCAGCGTAACATTTTTTTTCTTTAGAAGCTCCTGGATGTGTAACAGCTCCTTTAAATGCCGGTCCAACAGATTGAGAATATTTCCATAATGTTCCTGTAGTATATTCTATTTTTTTTGGCTTCCATTTTTTCTTTCTTTTTGCCAATTCTTTGTTAGTAAGGTGGACTTTTAACAATCCTTTATCAGCATCTATCTCAATAACATCTCCATTTTTAATTAATCCAATTGGGCCACCTGCTGCAGCTTCTGGACCAACGTGTCCAATAGAAAATCCGTGCGTACCCCCAGAAAAACGACCATCTGTTATGAGAGCTACCTTTTCTCCTAAGCCCTGACCATATATAGCGCCAGTAGTTGATAACATTTCTGGCATACCAGGACTACCCTTAGGTCCTTCATATCTTATAATGACAACATCTCCTGATTTAATTTTTCGTTCTAAAACTGCATCCAAAGCAAATTGTTCTCCATCAAAACACTTTGCTTTTCCTTTAAATTTTTTTCTTTTCATTCCTGCAACTTTTACAATGGCTCCATCAGGTGCTAAATTTCCTTTTAAACCAACAAAACCACCTGATGGACTCAATGGTTTAGATGTTTTATAAATGACTTTTTGATTAGAAGGAAAAACAACATCTTTATGATTTTCTCCAATTGTTTTTCCAGATACTGTCATACAATCTTCGTGCAAGTATCCTCCCTCTAACAGAGCTTTAATTAAAACTGGAACTCCACCTATTTCATATAAATCCTTCGCAACATATTTGCCTCCAGGTTTTAGATCGGCAATATAAGGTGTTTTTTTGGAAATTTTTGTTACATCTGCTAAAGTAAAATTAATACCAGCTTCATTTGCGATAGCAGGTAAATGCAATGCTGCATTAGTAGATCCGCCGGATGCAGCTACTATGACTGCTGCATTTTCTAACGATTTTTTTGTTACTATATCTCTTGGTCTTATATTTTTTTCTAAAAGATTCATTACTGCTTCACCACTTGAAACCGCAAATTTATCACGAGTTTCATATACTGCGGGAGTGCTCGCTGATCCAGGTAAAGCCAAGCCAATAGCTTCAGATACACACGCCATTGTATTTGCAGTAAATTGTCCACCACATGAACCTCCGGAAGGACATGCTACACTTTCAAGCTCAAATAAATCTTCCTTACTCATTTTTCCTGTAGATTGTTTACCTACTCCCTCAAAAACATCTACTATAGTTACATCTTTTCCTTTGTATTTTCCTGGTAATATAGATCCTCCATAAATAAAAACTGAAGGAACATTTAATCTCAACATTACCATCATAAGTCCCGGCAATGATTTATCACAACCAGCTAAACCAATAAGCGCATCGTAGCAATGACCTCTCATTGTTAATTCAACAGAATCGGCAATAACTTCTCTACTAATTAATGAAGATTTCATTCCAGCATGTCCCATTGCTATTCCATCTGTTACTGTAATTGTTGTAAATTCCCTGGGAGTACCACCAGCAGATTTTACTCCTTTTTTTGCTGATTGAGCTTGGCGAGAAAGTGTAATATTACAGGGCGCTGCTTCGTTCCAAGTCGTAACTACACCAACAAATGGCTTTTCTATATCAATACTTTTTAAACCCATTGCATAATACATAGAACGATGAGGAGCGCTTTTTACTCCTACTGATACATGCCTACTTGGTAATTTAGATTTATTGAATTTCATATTTAATTCTTAATACTATTTAGAATACTATTCAACTTTTTAAGTTCAATTTTATAATCAATCAATACTTTCTTTTCTTTCTCAATAATCTGTTTTGGTGCATTTTTTAAAAAAGATTTGTTTTTTAGCTTGTTATTTATTCCATTTATTTTCTGATATAAATCTTTAACTTTATTGGACATTTTTTGTTTTTGTTCGTTAAAATGTAAATTTCGATCAAAGTAAAGTGTTAAAGTTTCCCCACCAACAAATATTTTTACTCCATTTTTATTTAATTCCGAATGACTTAAGTTTAAAACTCTTCCCAATCTCTTAAATAGATCTAAATTATCATTTATAATTTCTATCTTATTAGAATTTAATTCAGCTGTAGATATATCTATGAATGATCCTGGAGATACATTTAGGTCAACTTTTGTTGATCTTATGCTTGTTACAAGATCTATAAGCCAATCAACTTTATTATGGCTCTTGTTAAAATTTGAATGAGATTTTATATTCCAATCTTTAAACATTAATGGCGTTTTAAAGTAATTAATAAATTTAAAGTCCTGCCAAATTTTTTCAGTAAAAAATGGAATAAATGGGTGTAAAAGAACTAATATATTCGCTTGAATAAAAGCTGACATATTGCGTGATTCTTCAACATTTTTTTTATTTTTTGAATCAAAAATAGGTTTTAAAAATTCAATATACCAATCACAATAAGAGTGCCAAACAAACTGATAAATTACTCTTGCTGCTTCATCAAATCTGAAATTCGATATATACTTTTTTGCATTATTACTAGTTTTAACCAAATCAAAATAAATCCATTTGTTTACATCCAGATTAGTTTTTTTAATATTAATTTTCTTAGAAAGTTTACAATCATTTATTTTTAAAAAATTATTTGCATTCCAAATTTTATTAATAAAATTTCTGTATCCTTTTACTCTATCTTCTGAAAGTTTTACATCTCTTCCTGGGGCAGCCATTGAAATTAAAGTAAGTCTTAAAGAATCTGCGCCATATTTATCTATTATATCGAGTGGATCAATTACGTTACCTTTTGATTTTGACATTTTTTGACCCTTTTCATCCCTGACTAAAGCATGAACATATACTTTTGAAAAAGGTACTTTTTTTATTAAATGATTTCCCATCATCATCATTCTCGCAACCCAAAAAAAAATAATATCAAATCCAGTTACAAGAACAGATGTTGGATAAAATCTTTTTAACTCATAAGTTTTTTTTGGCCATCCCAATGTGGCAAATGGCCAAAGAGCAGACGAAAACCAGGTGTCCATAACATCTTCGTCTCTCTTTAATACAACATTTTTTTTATAATATTTTTTAGCAATTTTATTTGCCTCAACTTCATTTTCAGCCACAAAAATTTTTTTATCTTTTGAATACCAAGCTGGTATTCTATGTCCCCACCATAATTGTCTCGAGATACACCAAGGTTGTATATTATTCATCCATTGAAAATAAGTCTTTGACCAATTGTTTGGAAAAAAAATAGTTTTCTTTTTTTTAACTACTTGTATAGCTCTCTTGGCTAAAAATTTTGCATCAACAAACCATTGTTCAGTTAGCAATGGTTCAATAATTGAATTTGAACGATCACCATAAGGAACGGAATTTTTTATATTTTCAATTTTTTCTAATAATTTTTTTTCTTTAAGTATTTTTACAATTATATTTCTAGCTTCAAAACGATCTACTCCTATTAATTTTTTTGGAACAACATTATTTAATTTACCATTTTTTTTAAAAATATTTATAAATTTGAGATTATGTCTTTNGAACTCTTCAAAGAATAAAAAACTCAATATTTGATTATCCAATAATAAGTACAAATTTAACCTATTTGAAATTAGTGAAAAAGTATTTGGCTAAACATAAAATTAACAAATATAAAATAATTCTAGAACCATTTAAGAAGAATACAGCGTCAGCAATACTGTCATCGTCCCTTATATACGGTATATCAAACAATCAACCAATTATTTTTTTACCATCCGATCATTTAATTGAAAAAAATAATCAATTTAATAATTCAATCAACTTAAACAAAAAGTATTTAGATGAAAACAATATCTTTATTTTTGGTATAAAGCCAACAACAGCATCTTCTCAGTATGGTTATTTTTTAACTAAAAAAATCTCTAGAAATTTAAATAAAGTAGTAAAGTTTATTGAAAAACCAAGCTTAAATGTGGCAAAAAAAATTGTCAGAAAAAAAGGATACTGGAATTCAGGAATTTTTTTTGCACGCAAGGATTCAATAATAAACAATTTCAAAAAATATCAGCCTGAAACATTAAAATTATGCATTCATTCAGTGCGTAATTCCAAAATATCTAAAAATGTTTATTATTTAAACAAGGATTCATTTAAAAAAATAAAAGAAAAATCATTTGATCATGCAATTCTAGAAAAGTCGAAAAATATTAATGGTATTGAGCTAAATATTTCTTGGTCTGATCTAGGAAGTTGGAAGGAAATTTCAAATATTTTTAGAAAAAATAAGTCTAAGTATTATAAAAAGCGTAATGTTTATTATAGACCATGGGGCAAATATACGAATTTATATTCGGGAAAGGGATTTTTAGTAAAAGAACTTGTAGTAAATTCTAAATCATCAATAAGTTTGCAAAAACATAAACATCGATCTGAACATTGGACCATTACGTCAGGTAAGCCTAAAATTACAATCAACAAAAAAAAATTCTTCAAAAATATAAATGAGACAGCATTTATACCCAAGGGAGCCATACATAGAATAGAAAACCCTTTTAAAAAACCTGTTAAAATTATGGAAATACAAACAGGTACGATTTTGAAAGAAACAGACATAATTAGATATAAAGATATATACGGTAGGGTTAATTAATAATGGAACAAAAAAGACATATGAAATTTTTAGCACTTTTTGGACCAAGGGTTGCTAAAGAAAATATTCCGGTAGTGCTACAATCGATTCTGATATTTATGATGTATATTTGAATTAATAAAGTTTAATTCAACCGTATGAGAAAAAATTATTCAAATTTATTAATCATTGTTTTGACAATTTTTTCGGTATTAGTCGGAACTTATTTCTGGAATAATATAAATTTGCCCTATAACAATCCTAAAGAAATTATAGGTATCTATTCTCAATTTGAACATAGTGATTTAACCGATACAGCAAGATATATGTTTTTTGTTGGACTTCCATTAATTATATTCTTTTTGTTAACAATCATTTTAAAAAGAAAAGAATGCAATTCATTTAAAAATATTTTTTTAAGTTTTGAAATAAAGGAAACAAAACAAAACAATCTTTTATACTTATTTCTGTGCTTATTTATTTTTATACTGATAATAAAATTTTTCTCTCATGAATTTTCCTTCAATAAGATGGATTTATTCCATGAAGGACAACAATTAGGTGGAACAAATATTTTTAACAAAACAAAAAAATTATTTGTTCACACATATTTCACAACAAGTTTGTTTATTGATACTTTAAATGCGAAAATAGCATGGCTTATTTCGGACAAACAAACCTTAGGTGCATATAGAGTTTTTATTTTATTTTTGCAGTCACTTACTGAAATTATCTATGTTGTTTTTTGTTATCAGTTAGCTAAATCATTTAGCTTGGAAAAAAATACAGAAATATTATTTTTTTTTGTATTATCTTTGTTTTCTATATACCTTGTTAGTAATAGTTTAACGATAAATTTTAGAGATATACCTTTAGTTTTATTTTTGATTTGTAGTTTAAAATTATTAAAGAGTCCTGCACAAAATTATAATTTTTGCTTTTCAATAGGATTTCTAACTATATTTACCTTGCTTTGGAGTTTGGATAGAGGAGTTTATTTGATTGCAACTGTGATTCCTTTAATTTTTTTATTATTCATTAGAAAAAAGAAATCACAAATAATTACCATTCTCGCTGGAGCCTTTATAAGCTGGTTCGGTTTTTATTTAATTATAGGTCATGAAGAATTTATTGCTTTCATTGATAACTCAATAACTATTTTAGCGAATTCTGAAATGTTGAATGGAATAATTTATCCAACACCCTTTTCAAATGATGAAAATTCTACCAGAGGAACAAAAAATTTATTAATAATAATTTTAAATGGCATATTTGTTACGTCTACTCTCCTAAGCAAAAACAGTAAAATCCCGAACGAAACAAAATTATTTTTGTTTATTTTATTCATTTTGTCTTTTTTATTTTACAAAACTGGAATATCAAGAGCTGACGGTGGACATATAAAACAAGGACTTAGCTTTCATTTAGTTTTATTTGCAATTTTTATTTTGGAGTTTTTTTTCGGTTTTTTACAAAAATATGATATTGAAAAAAAATTAAGTTACTTACACAAAAATTTTTTATCATCTATTATCATTCTTATTTTTGTCTTATGTAACTTCAATACAAAAAGTTATTTAAATATAAAGAGTTTTTCTAAAAGATATCAAAATTATATCAAATTGGATAACACATACTTTTTGGAAGAAGATCAGATAAAATTATTAGAAAGATTAAAGATTTTAACAGTAAATGAAAATTGTTTTCAAGTATTTACCTATGAATCATCCATACCATATCTTATCGATAAAAAATCATGTTCTAAATTTTATCATATATTTAATTTGGGATCTAAAAAACACCAATATGATTTTATCGAGGATTTAAAATTGGCAAGTCCCCAATATATTTTGTTTGAAGGTACATATGATGATTGGAATGTTGTACCAAAAAAAAGATTTCCATATATCTATGATTATCTTTTAAAAAATTATAAAATTGGAGAGGAATTTATTTCTTGGAAAATATTATATTTAGAAAATTAAAATGCTTTTTTAATATAAATTTATTCATTTATATGATATTTTATAAATTAATAAGATAATTTTGTGTTATGGCACTAGATTTTAACTGCGCTAAATTTTTAAAATTTGTAATAAAAAAAAAAAAATTGGGCAAAGTAGCTACGATCGGAAGATTGCAATTAGCTTTTTCGAACAAATATCTAAAAAACTTGGTTGATAGTAATTTTAATTTTAATCAAGGAGACTATTGTGAAAAATTTTTAAAAAATATTTTTAATGCTGAGGTTGTTGAATCTTTCGATAATTCCAAACTCGAAGGAGCCACTTACGTTGAAGACATGAATGAACCATTAAAGATCAATTTACCACGTTATGATACTGTGATTGATTTTGGTAGTTCAGAACATATTTTCAATGTAGCTCAAAACTTAACTAACATATCATTGTTATGTAAAAAAGGAGGTCAAATACTACATTGTCTTCCTGCAAACAATCATTGTGGCCATGGTTTTTGGCAGTTTTCTCCGGAACTATTTTTTTCTTTATATAGCAAAGATAATGGATTTGATAATACAGAGGTGTTTGTTAGCAATGTTCACGATACAGTCAATTTATGGAAAGTTTTTCCGCAAGAACCCGGTAAGAGAATTGAATTAAATTCAATGGTTCCAATTTATCTTCTTGTAAAAACGGAAAAAATATATGAAAAAACTAAACAAAAAGTACAACAATTAGCTACCAACTATTCAGATTATAAAAATATGTGGGTTAATAATAATGTACAAATTGATTTTGATGAACATGCGTTGAAGAAATCAAAGAGTAGTATTTTTGTTAAAAATGTTAAGAATCATTTAAAATTTTTTTTAAGGCACAATATTATTACACAAAAAATATATAATAATATTGAAGCAACAAAACTAACAAAAAAAAAAGATTATAAAAAAAACAAAAATTTAAAAAAAATTACCGGAATATAGTTTTATTTAATTAATTTCACACTCAATTGCAACATGATCAGACGGTTTATGCTGAGATCTAAGTTGTTTAATTATTGATATATTCCTTATATTATCCAACAAATTACTAGATGCTAATAAGTGATCTATTCTCATCCCATGATTTTTTTGCCATGAACCTGCCTGATAATCCCAAAATGTATATTCATGATTATTTTTATTTAAGTATCTAAAACAGTCATTGAAACCAATATTTATTATTTCTCTGTATTTTTTCCTTATTTCTAATTTAAAAAGAGCATCATTTTCATATTTCGTGTAATCGTATACATCATTTTTTTCAGGAATAATATTAAAGTCTCCTCCAACAATAACATTTTTATTTAAGTCTAAATCATTTTTTAATTTTCTAATTAACAGATCTAACCATTCTTTTTTAAATGAATATTTTTTTGTATTAATTGGATTTCCATTAGGTATATAAATATTTACTAGACTAATAATTTTTTCTTTAAGTTTTAACTCTGCATTTATAATTCTAGATTGAGATGAAGTATCGCCAGGCAAAAGTGTGGTAACATTTTGAAGGTTAATTTTTGAAATTAGTGCTACTCCATTATAACTTTTTTGACCATTAACATATGAATGATATCCAAGATATTTAAATTCTTCGTATGGAAAATTTTTATTTTCTGTTTTTATTTCTTGTATCATTAAAATGTCAGGAGAATTTGATTTAAGATATTTTATTATGTTTTGTATTCTAGCTCTAACGGAATTGACGTTCCAAGATGATAATTTCATCAAATAGAAAATGATATGCCGCAGCCACAAGACGATTTGGTTTTAGGATTAGTTATTTTAAAAGAAGTTCCTATTAATTCAGAAACAAAATCTATTTCAGAGCCTCTTAAAATTTCTAATGAAGACTTATCTATAATGATTTTATTTAATTTCTCATCACTTTTATCTATGTTTTTATCGAAAGAAAAATCATATTTAAAACCAGAACATCCCCCACCTTTAACAGATATTCTAAAGTAAGTGTCGGGACTTTTTGTAGATAAAAGTCGATCAACTTGATTTGTTGCTTTTTCAGTGAAATTTATTTCTTTAATCATTATTTTACTTACACGACATAATATAATATTTAGTTAAAGTAATGCAAACCATAACCAATAAAAATATAAATTTAAAAATTTTGACAAGTAAGGGTAGGTTATTCAATGAAAAAACAAACGATATCAGAACGCCTTTTCAAAGAGATAGAGACAGAATTATACACAGTGCATCTTTTAGACGTTTAAAACATAAGACCCAGGTCTTTGTTAATACAGATGGCGATCATTACAGAACTAGACTGACTCATTCAATGGAGGTTTCGCAAATATCTAGAACTATTGCTAGAGCATTAAATTTAAATGAAGATTTATGTGAAACATTAAGTTTAGCTCACGATATGGGACATACACCTTTTGGTCATGCGGGAGAATATATTCTTAATGAATGTATGGATAGTTATGGTGGTTTCGATCACAATATACAAACTTTAAGGATAGTTACTATTTTAGAGGAAAAATATTATAATTATAAAGGATTAAACCTAACAATAGAAACTTTGGATGGTTTAATCAAACATAATGGACCTTTGCGCGATACAAGCAAGTTTAATAAAATTTTAAAATTAAGTACCTTTAAAAATAAAATAAATTTTCATAAATTTCCATATTTAGAATCTCAAGTTTCATCTATTGCTGATGATATAGCTTATAATAACCATGATATAGAAGATGGAATTAGAGCGAATTTATTTTCTCTTAATGAAATTTCAGAGGTGCCTTTTTTTGGTAAATATCTTAAAAGACACAGAAAAAATATAAAAAAGTTTAGGAAAGAATTAATTGTCTCACAGGTGGTTAGAGACTCAATTAATAATATGGTTATAGATATTATAGAGAATGCTCAAAAAAATATTAAAAAATATAAAGTAAAAACATTAAATAATATATATATTTGTAACAAGCCTATAGTTTGTTTTTCAAGCAAAATGAAAGATGCTGATACACAAATTAAATTTTTTTTAAATCACAAAATGTATAATAATAAATATGTTGTAAAAAGAACAGATAAAGGAAGAAAAATAATTAAGAATTTATTTAATAAATTAAACAAAAATCCAAGCAAATATATTAGGGAAGGTTTATTAAAAACAGATTTAAAAGAAAGAGTGATTGCAGATTATATTGCTGGCATGACAGATAGATTTGCCATTAATTTAAATAGAAATTTATAATGAATATATTTTCAATTTATTTGGAAAAAATTAAGCAATTATTAATAGAATTAGAAAAAAGTAAAAAAATTATACTTCCAAATAATTTAAACAATTTAACAATTGAATTACCCCCTAAAGATTTGGAAGGAGATATATCATGTAATGCAGCTTTAGTATTATCTAAAGCTAATAATAAAAAAGCAAATGATATTGCAGTATTATTACAGAACTATTTAACAAAGAGATTTGCAGAATTTAAAAATATATCTATCGTTAAACCAGGTTTTTTAAATATCGAATTCAAGGAAGAATTCTGGAAAAATTTTTTAATAAAATTGTTAAGTCTTAAAGAAAATTATGGATCTAATCCAGTTCATAAGGAAAAATATAATGTTGAATTTGTCTCTGCCAATCCCACGGGCCCACTACATGTTGGGCATTGTAGAGGCGCTATATTGGGTGATGTAATTTCAAATTTACTCATTTTTAATGGTAGTGATGTTACTAGAGAATATTATGTTAATGATTATGGTAACCAGGTAAAAAATTTTACTATATCGGTCTATTATAGAATAATTGAGATATTAGAAAATAAAAAATTCCCAGAAAATATAGACGATTTATACCCTGGTGAATATATAATCGATATTGCAAAAAAAATTATTAATAAAAAAATTATTATTAAATTCAATAATTTAGAAAATATTTATGACCAACTTAGAGATCTTTCTGTAAAAGAAGCCATTGAATTAATTAAAATTAATTTAAAATCTTTAGGAATACACCATAATAATTTTGTTTTTGAGAGCAAATTAATTAAAGCAAAAGAAATACAAAAAACTATTGAAAAATTAAAAAAAAAGAATCTTGTTTATCTTGGAAAAATTTCAGCACCGAAATTTGTAGGAAAAACAGATTGGACAGAAAGAAAGCAAATGCTATTTAAATCAACTTTATATGGAGATGATAAAGACAGACCGCTTCAGAAGATCGATTCATCCTGGACATATTTTGCTGGAGATCTAGCTTATCACAATAACAAGATTGAAAGGAAATTTGTCAACTTAATAAATGTTTTGGGTGCTGATCATGCGGGGTACATTAAAAGAATAAATGCTGGAGTTAATGCACTTTCAGATAAAAAGGTAAAAATAGACTGTAAAGTTAGTCAATTAGTTAAGTTATTAAAAAATGGAAAGCCTTTAAAAATGTCGAAAAGAAAAGGTGACTACGTAACAGTTGAAGATCTTATTAATGAGGTTGGTAAGGATTCAATTAGATTTATTATGTTAAGTAGAAGTAATGATGTTGAATTAGACTTTGATTTTAAAAAAGTTACAGAAAAGACAAAAGATAACCCAGTTTTTTATGTTCAGTATTGTTATGCACGAATTTGTTCTGTATTTAGAAATCTTAATAAAGATATAAAAGAAGAAATTAAATTTGAAAATGAAACTTTTCATATAAATTTACACGAGAAACAAATAATCAAAAAATTATCCGAATGGCCAAAATGTCTATCCGTTTCAGCAAAAAGAATGGAGCCACATAGAATACCAGTTTATTTATATGAATTAGCGACATTGTTTCATTCTTATTGGAATTTAGGAAAAGATAATATTGATTTTAGATTTATAAATAACAATAGACCAACAAGTAAAACAAAATTAATTATTTTGAAATGTATTTCTACAGTAATTGAAAGTGGAATGAATTTAATTGGAGTAAATACGCCAGATAAAATGTGATGCTCAAAGAAATTAAGTACGTAATTTATTTACTTACAATATTTTTTTATCTTTTTTTTGTTGTAAAGTTTTATATATCTGAAAATAATATTAAAAGAACAAATAAAATTATGTTTCACCATCAAAATGAAATTGATAAAAAATTTACTGATTTACCTATAATTAAAAATGATACAACCGATATCATCGAATACACTAATGAAATAGAAGAATTTAAAAAAAAGAAAAAAAGATTGTTTTGGGGTTTGTTAGAACCTAATGAAAAATAGAAAAGCTTTTATAACAGGTATAAGTTCAACAAGTTTAAAAAAAATTGAAATTAATTTTTTAAAAAAAAATATGCCCTGGGGTGTAATTTTGTTTTCTAGAAATATAATTAATTTTTCTCAAACAAAAAAATTAATTCATCAAATTAAATCATGTTTTCATGATAAAAATTATCCAATATTAATTGATGAAGAAGGTGGTAAAGTTTCAAGACTAAAAAAAATTATTGACACAAGCATATTTTCTTCAAGATTCTTTGGAAAATTATTTTTAAAAAATAAAAAAAATTTCTACTATCAATATAAAATTTATATTAATACAATTTCTAAAATCTTGAATGATCTTGGTATTAATATAAATACAGTTCCCGTTTTAGATGTTGTGAGAAAAAAAACAAACAAAATTATTAAAGATCGTGCTTTTTCAAATAGAGTTAAGATTGTTTCAAAACTTGGTGATTACTGCATTCAATTGTATTCAAAAAATAAAATTGGAACAGTTATTAAACATGTTCCGGGCCATGGTTTGTCAACTAAAGATAGTCATTTTACTACTCCCGTTGTTAGAGAAAAAAAAAGAATTTTAGAAAAAATTGATTTTTTAGCTTTTAAAAATAAAGAGTCATTATTTGCAATGACGGCACATATTATTTATTCCAAATATGATCCAATTAATACTGCTACACAATCAAAAATAATCATAAACAATATAATAAGAAAAAAATTAAACTTTAAAAACCTTCTAATTTCCGATGATATTTCTATGAAAGCTTTAAAATATAGTCTCGAAGAAAACGTTACTAAATCACTAGAAGCAGGTTGTAACTTAATTTTACATTGTAATGGAAATATTGATGAAATGAATGTTATTGCGAAAAATGTTCCAATAATTGATGATTTTATTATAAAAAAAACATCGCAATTTTATAAGTTTATAATGTAACATTAATATTATGACTGTTAGTGATTCAATAAATTTCGAAATTAAATTATTGAACTATTCAGGTCCCCTGGATGTTTTGTTAGATTTGGCAAAATCCCAAAAAGTAAACCTTGCAGAAATTTCTATAACTGAATTAGCTGATCAATTTCATAAATTTATTCATAATGCAAAAAAACTTAATTTGGATATAGCTTCTGAATACTTATTAATGGCTGCATGGTTAACTTATCTTAAGTCAAAATTGTTATTACCAGAAGATGAACAGGAGGAATTCAAAGTTATGGAAGTAGCTGAAAAATTAAAATCACAGTTGAAAAAATTAGAGTTGATCAGAATTCTCTCTGATCATATGTTAAAAAGAAAAAGATTAGGAGTAAGTATTTTTTCAAGAGGGATGAAGGGTGGTATTAGATCAATTTATAATTCAAGTTACTCAGTAACCTTATATGAAATTTTAAAAGCTTACTCAAACCATATAATGAAAAAAGATTTTATGAGAATCAATATACCTAAGTTACCCGTATTAACCATAGAAGATGGTATAAAAATCATATACTCATTTATCGAAAAATTGTCTGATTGGAAAAATTTAAATGAATTAATTCCACAAAAATTAAGTAAATCCAAAGTTTTAAAAAAAACAAATTTAGCCAGTATCTTTGCGGCCTCATTGGAGTTAACAAAGGAAGGTGTTGTAGAATTAAAGCAAAACACACTTTTTGACAATATTTTTGTAAGACAAAAACAATGAAGTACAAAAATTCAAAAAATAATATAATTGATTTTCCAAGTGATATTTCAGAGAGTGAAAGACAAATAGAGGCAATTTTGTTTGCAGCTGAAGAGCCACTAGATATCGAAAGTATAGAATCTAGAATTAAAAAGAAAAAAAATATAATAAAATCTTTAGAAAAATTGCAAAGACATTATTCTAAAAGAGGAGTAAATTTAGTTTGTATATCAGGTAAGTGGTCTTTTAGAACTGCTGAAAACCTTTCTAATCTTATGTCACAGCAAAAATCAGTTCAAAAAAGACTTTCAAAAGCAGCTATCGAAACACTCTCTATTATTGTTTATCATCAACCAGTTACTAGATCTGAAATTGAAGAAATTAGAGGCGTAACATTCGGCACCAATACACTTGAAATATTATTTAAGCTAAATTGGGTAAAACCATGTGGAAGGAAAAATGTTCCTGGAAGACCAATACAATATGCAACAACGGAGGATTTTTTAAGCCACTTTAATTTACAAAAACTTTCAGATTTACCAAATGTTGAAGAATTAACTACAGCCGGCCTGATTGATAGCGGAAATATAGATTCATCAATATTTGGTACTGGAACTTTTTTTAAGGAAAAGCAGGAAGAAAAAAAAGAAAATATTTATTCAAATATAGATGAAATGTTAAGTAGCACATTGAAATCAGAAGAAGACTAAAAAGATTGCTTTAATAAAAATTAAAAATTGTATATAAATTAGGTATGAGTATTGGTTTTTGGCAAATAGCAATTGTAGTTGTATTAGTAGTACTCCTCTTCGGAAGAGGAAAAATTTCAAGTTTAATGGGTGATGTGGCAAAAGGAATTAAAAGTTTTAAAAAAGGTATGTCCTCTGATGTTACCGAGGATTCAGAATCTAAAAATATAACTAACGATAATTCAGATTCAAAAAAAGAATAAACTTTAATAAATGCCACAAATCGGCTGGTTTGAAATTCTTTTAATTGTTGTAGTTTCAATCTTGGTTATTGGGCCCAAAGACTTTCCAATTATGTTAAAAAAAATTGGTTCATGGATTGGTTCTATTAAAAAATATTTTAATGAACTTCAAAGCGAAGTTTCATTGTATGAACACGAAAGTGATGAAGAGAAAAATTTAAATAAAAATAAAGTTAGAGATACGAAAGATGAAAAATGACAGTCAAAAACAAGGGAGTTTTGTTAGTCACTTAACTGAATTAAGAAAAAGAATAATTCATAGCTTCTATTTTTTGATTTGTTTTTTTATAATTAGCTTTTATTTTTCAGAAGAAATTTATAGCTTTTTGGTACAACCTTATGCAGATGCTGTTCAAAATGATAGTCAGGAACGTAGGTTAATTTTTACAGCTTTGCAGGAAACTTTCATAACTTATTTAAAAGTTTCTTTTTTTGCTGCTTTTTTTGTCTCAAGTCCATTAATTCTGATTCAAATTTGGAAATTTGTAGCACCAGGCCTGTATGATAATGAGAGAAAAGCTTTAATGCCCTATCTTATAGTAACGCCATTATTGTTTTTTCTAGGAGGGTTACTTGTTTATTATTTGATAATGCCCTTAGCAATAAAATTTTTTCTATCTTTTGAAACAACCTTACAAGGCAACAGTTTACCGATTCAATTAGAAGCGAAGGTAAATGAATATCTTTCTTTAATAATGAAACTAATTTTTGCCTTCGGTATAAGTTTTCAGCTACCTGTAATTTTAAGTTTATTAGCTAGAGTAGGTTTTATTGATTCTGAGTATTTAAAAAAAAGAAGAAAATATGTTGTTGTTATTATTTTTGCAGTTGCTGCAATTTTAACGCCACCAGATCCTGTAACGCAAATAGGGTTAGCAATCCCATTACTTCTATTATACGAAGTATCAATATGGTCAGTAAAAATTATAGAAAAAAAAATAAAAGAAAAAGAACATGCATAATCTAAAAGAAATAAGATCTAATCTAAAAAATTTTGAAGATAAAATAAAACAAAGAAATTCTGATATTGATATTAAAACTCTTCAAAATTTGGATGAAAAAAATAGAAATTTAATTCAGAAAAAAGAAAAACTTGAGCAAGAAAAAAAGATTATTTCAAAGACAAAAGATAGTTCATTATTCAAAAAGTCAAAAGATCTTTCAAAAGAAATTGACAATATTCATAAGGAGCAAATATCAATTCAGGCTAGTTTAGATGAAATATTGTGTCAATTGCCTAACCTAGCATTAGAGGACGTTCCTGTTGGCAAAGATGAAAGTTCAAATAAGGTAATTTCTGAAAATGGAAAAATAAATAATTTTTCCTTTAAAGCTAAATCTCATTATGATCTAGGTAAAATTTTAGGAATGATAGATTTTGAACTTGCTTCAAAAACATCTGGCGCAAGATTTGTTTTTCTTAAAGGAGAGATCGCCCTGTTAGAAAGAGCAATATCAAATTTTATGATTGATATTCACACCCAGAATTTTAATTATATCGAAATTTCTCCACCTTTAATGGCCACAACTTCCACAATGTTTGGAACGGGTCAATTACCCAAATTTGAAGAAGATCAATTTGAAATAAAATCAGACAGTAATTCTGACAGGAAATTTTTAATACCAACAGCAGAAGTAATATTGACGAATATGGTTAGAGAAAAAATTTTATCTTTTAAAGAATTACCAATTAGATTAGTTGCTTCTACTGCATGTTTTAGAAAGGAAGCGGGCAGTTATGGGAAAGATACCAAAGGTATGATGAGACAGCACCAGTTTTATAAAGTTGAGTTAGTTAGTATAGTTGAACCAAGTCTCTGCTTGGAAGAATTAGACAGAATGACCGGATGTGCAGAAAATATTCTTCAAAAACTTGATCTTCCATATCGTAAAATATTGCTTTCTACAGGAGATATAGGATTTAGTGCGGAAAAAACTTACGATCTAGAGGTATGGATACCTTCTGAAAATAAGTATAGAGAAATATCTAGTTGTTCTTCATGTGGTTCTTTTCAAGCTAGAAGAATGAAAGCAAGATATAAAAATAAAAATAATGAAACAAATTTTGTTGGTACATTGAATGGATCTGGCTTAGCAGTGGGTAGGACATTAATTGCAATAATGGAAAATTGTCAGCAATCTGATGGCAGCATATTGGTACCAAAAGCACTAAGACCTTACATGAATGGTTTAGAACTAATTAAAATTTAGTAATATTAAGATTGTTTATTTTTATTTAATAGTATAAATAAATTAGCTTTTAAGGAGGTAAAATGTCTGGATCGGGATCGGGAATTGCACAATTCATACCTTTAATTTTGATTTTTGTAATCTTCTATTTTTTTTTAATAAGACCTCAACAAAAGAGAGCCAAGGAACATAAAACAATGGTTGCTGCTCTAAAAAGAGGGGATAAAGTAGTCACTTCGGGAGGTATAGTAGGTACAGTTGAAAGAATACTAGGAGAAGATAAAATAGATTTATTAATTTCGGAAAATGTGACTGTTCAAGTAGTTCAATCAACTATACAAAGCGTATTAAACAAGACTGCTACAAAAAAATAGTTATATTTTGTGTTATATTTTTCTAAACTAAAGGTAATCTTTATATATATCTTAATTATTTTTTTATCATATTTTTCTTTTTCAAATTTCTTATCTCAAAACTATAAATTATTTGACAATAAAATTAATCTTGGATTAGATTTGCAGGGTGGATCATATTTATTATTAGAAATAGATAGCAATCCCATCATACTACAAAGACTCCAAAATAAATTTTCTGATTTAAAAAAATTTTTTAAAGAGCAAAATATTAAATTTCAAAATATTAAAATTGAAAATAATAAGATATATTTTGAAATAGATGAAACTTCAATAGATAAGTTTATATCTGTTTTTACAAACAAAGATGATAATTCAATAAATAATTATTTTGATAAATACAAAGCTTTTGAATTTGACCATGAAATTAATGGTAACAAAGTTTTAATTAATTATTCAAAGTTTGGAATCATTGAAATTAAAAATTCATCAACTGATCTAGCATTAGAAATAGTCAGAAGAAGAGTTGATGAGGTCGGAACCAATGAGCCAAATATTTTAAAAAGAGGTAATGAAAGAATCTTAGTTGAACTTCCTGGTTTAGATGATCCTTCAAGGATCAAAAATTTATTGGGAAAAACAGCTAATCTTACTTTCAGATTTATTAGTGATGATGATGCAAGCGATTTTGGATCTGAAAAAATGTTTTTCGAAGATAATATTGAGGAAGCAATAGTGAGTAAAAGAATAATTTTAAGTGGAGATAATTTAATCGATGCACAACCAAGAATGGATAATCAAACTAATCAAACTGTGGTAACTTTTTCAATGGATAGATTGGGTACAAAAAAGTTTGCAAAGGCTACTATAGCTGGCGTTGGAAAAAGACTTGCTATAATTTTAGATAATAAAATCATCAGTGCACCAGTTATTAGAGAGCCTATAACTGGTGGAAATGGTCAAATATCAGGAAATTTTACTTTTCAATCCGCTACTGATTTAGCATTACTATTGAGATCGGGCGCTCTTCCAGCTCCATTATCAATTATTGAGGAAAGAACCGTTGGACCGGATCTTGGGAAAGATTCAATTAATGCAGGAACTATTGCGCTGATTATTGGTTTTATTTTAGTAATTTTATTTATGTTTTTTAAATATCGAATATTTGGTTTAATTGCTGATCTTGCCCTAGTCATCAATCTTTTTCTTTTAATTGGAGTATTAACAATTTTTGAGGCAACCTTAACATTGCCAGGTATTGCTGGAATAATACTGACAGTTGGTATGGCGGTGGATGCTAATGTTTTGATTTATGAAAGAATAAAAGAGGAAATCAAAATAGAAAAAAATAATGTTATTGCATTCGATAGTGGTTATAAAAAAGCTAAAACTGCAGTATTAGATGCAAATATTACTACTTTAATTGCAGCTACTATTTTATTTTTTTTTGGATCAGGCCCTGTCAAAGGTTTTGCAGTAACCCTTGGTGTTGGAATTATAACTACTTTATTTTCGGTTTATTATTTTGCAAGACATATGACTTCGACTTTTGTACTTAATAATAAAGATAAAATCATTTCAATATAATGTTTAATTTTAAACCTGATATACAATTTATTAATTATTATAGACTATTTAATTTTGTATCATTGATTTTAATTTTAATTTCTGTTGGATTTATATTTTATAAGGGACTTAACTTTGGTGTAGATTTTAAAGGGGGAACATTAATTGAACTTAGGGTTGAGAATGCTGAAATAAGGATTGGCGATGTAAGGCAATCTTTTATCAAAATGAATCTCGGCGATGTAAATGTAAAAAAATTTGGTAAAGGTAATGATTATCTAATTAAATTTGAACAGACCGATAAAAATAAAGAAAATTTTATAGAAGATATAAAAACCCAATTGTCAAAAAATTTGGGGGGTAATTTTAGTTTTAGAAGAGTAGAAAATGTTGGCCCTAAAGTTAGTGGTGAATTATTAAGGTCGGGTTTAATTGCAATTGTTTTGTCCCTATCGGCAATGTTAATTTATATTTGGATCAGATTTGAATGGCAATTTAGTTTAGGTGCAATTATTGCTTTAATTCATGATGTGATTATTACGATTGGTTTTTTTTCTATTTTAGAATTCGAAATAAACTTATCAATAGTAGCAGCACTTCTAACAATAGTGGGTTATTCTATGAATGACACAGTGGTTATTTTTGATCGTGTTAGAGAAAATTTGAAAAAATATTCTTCAAAAAGTATAAATGAAATTTCAAATCTTTCTATTAATGAAACTTTATCTAGAACTATAATTACTTCCTTAACTACGCTTTTGGCTTTACTATCTATTTTCTTTTTTGGTGGAAAAATATTGCATGGTTTTTCTTTTGCTATGATATTAGGAGTAATCTTTGGAACTTACTCTTCAATATTTATAGCAAATCCTATCTTAATAAAACTTAAAGTGAGTCAAAAATCTCTCTTAAAAGAAGATTAAGTAAGTAATTAATATAAATTTTGAGCTGCTACCATAGATAATAACATTGGAAGCGATAACAATGTATTAGTTCTTGAAACTCGCGGAACTGCATTTCTCTACATTCCCGACCATCTTCCATCATCTTAAACAAGTAGAATTTTCGTGAGTTAATCAGTTTCATGTGCTAAGCTTGGTATCAATTGTAGGGTACATAACAAGTAGTACGATGAGGCACTCGAGAACGCCGAAGATGCCCCTGGTAAAAAGTATTATTGGTGATGGATACGACCTACACCTTACACTAAAATTCTGTTATTATGAGTTGAATGTGAAGAAGAAGAAAAGACGTTATTCTAGGTTTGTAATCTTAGATCCTAAGAATGATACAACAAAGAAGATTAAAAAAATATTAAGTGAAAAACATCCGGGATATGAAAAAAGAAGTAAGGATGAAAAAATGTTTAACCAAGCATGTGAGAAAATTTCTTTTTATTTATTAGATGGCAATATAAAAAAAGCAAGGTCTGTCTTGAAAAGAATACCTTTTGTTCCAATACGTCTATCTGAACAAGAGATAGATAATATTATTCAAGAATATAAAAAATAAGCGGACCAGCTATTGGCATACTTCGCGCTACACATCACACCTAAAATCATGTTATTATGAGTTAAATGAAGAAGAAGTGGAAACCAAAATTTTATATTCATCGACATCCGGATGATCCTCCTTTTCGTAGACTAAAAATAAAGGAATCATTAACCAAAAAAAAATATCAAAAAGATATAGCTAGATCTTTTAAATATATTATACAAATTGTAGCATGTGTCTTTTTGCTTGGAATAGTTTTTGTCGCGATATTTAAAGGTGGATTCTAATGCGTAAAAGGAAATCTTTGTGTTAAATTGCGCGAGCCATGAATGTTGCATTAATTTTTAAAACTCTTATTTTGATTACACATTAGTAGTAACCACCAGGGGGTTCTATTCATATTCTAACCCAAACGAGTTTGACACATCAGGATCCCTTGGTAAAAGTCCTGGCAGATTATCAAACTTTGAACAAGATCCAGTCAAAATAAAAACATTTATTCTTCCTATATTTAATAAGTCATGGAAATTTATATTACTGTTTTTGTATTTTTTGTTTGGGTACTGGCGTCCAATCTGTTTTTCTTTCCGATATAAAATTTTTATAATTTTTTAGGCACTACCACCCTATTTTTTTTAAAAAAAGAGGGGGGGTGGGGTTGAAATAAGTTTTTTAGATGGCTGACAGAGCTTTTTAAGCAATACATACAAAGGAGTAATGTATTTTTTCCTGGGAGAAGAGGATCGAACTATTAGAGAACTTCAAAGTTGAGATCCATTCCGAAGGTTCATTAAAAACATTGCGAACAAACAGAGAAGACAGGCTAACAAAGATGAACTCTAATGACATAGGCAAACACTCGTTTTCTCATTTTGCTTCTGTGATTGTTCTACTCTTAGAACTTATGCTTTATGCTGATTTTGTTCAAATGTAGGGTACGTTGCAGGGTACATTTGGTCGTGTAAAGATTAAATCAGTATAAGTTTTGCGCGATAACCATACATAATAGCATTGGCAAAGACAGCAAAGTGTTAGTTCTTGAAAATAGCATAGCAGTTTTTGCAGATTTAGCTTTTTCTTCCGGTGTGACCTCCACAATTCCCAGAACTTTTTTTTGATTTGGCCAAATAATAAACCACACATTATAGGCCATGATTAAACCTAACCACATTCCAATACCTATCGCAGTATTTTTACCTCCACTACTTCCTATTCCTAATGCTAAGGCTTGATGAACATAACCATTTAAGTAAGCAACTGTAAGTCCAGTCACTATCGTTGATAAAGCTGCCCATCTGAACCAAAAAAGAACTGCTGGTGCTATTACCTTGCCAATTGCTGGTTTTTGATCATCAGGAATTTTTGGCATACTAGGTATCTGAATAAAATTTAAATACCATAACAAGCCTATCCACATTATTCCTGAAATTACGTGAAAATACCTAAACAACCAGCTCCAAAAAAGCCTATCAAAAGAAAAATCTCCTCCAAAGAACAAACCTAAAAACAATAGAATACTAATCGTGATTGATAAATGAACTGTTTTAGGCAGTGACTGTAATATATTAATCATGATTCATTATAAATATATCATATCTTTTAAGAAATAAACTATGCAATCTTCTTAAATTTTTTATTTAACATTTCCTTTAAAAAGCTACCAGTATAGCTATTTTCACATTGACTTATTTTTTCAGGAGTTCCTTCAGCAATAATTTCTCCCCCTTTAACTCCTCCCTCAGGACCCATATCCACTATCCAATCAGCCGTTTTAATTACTTCCAAATTATGTTCAATCACTGCTACGGTATTTCCTGTAGCAACAAATGCTTGTAAAATTTCTAAAAGTTTTTTGATATCATGTGAATGGAGTCCAGTGGTTGGTTCATCCAATATATACAATGTTCTACCCGTTGAACGTTTAGATAGTTCTTTTGCTAGTTTTACTCTTTGAGCTTCACCACCAGATAAAGTAGTGGCTTGTTGACCTATTTTAATGTAGCCCAGACCAACTTTTTTTAACGTAAGTAATTTAGATCTAATACTTGGAATATTTTCGAAAAAATCACATCCTTCATCAACAGTCATATTAAGTACATCAGCAATACTTTTGTTTTTAAATTTAATTTCAAGAGTTTCTCTATTGTATCTGCTACCCTTGCACTCATCGCAGGCTATATATACATCAGGTAAAAAATGCATTTCATAGGTAATAACTCCATCTCCTTCACAAGTTTCGCACCTACCACCTTTAACGTTAAAGGAAAATCTTCCCGGTTTATATCCTCTAGTTTTTGATTCTGGTAAATTAGTAAACCAATCTCTTATTGGACCAAAAGCCCCTGTATAAGTAGCAGGATTGGATCTCGGAGTTCTTCCAATAGGAGAGTGATCGATATTAATAACTTTATCTATTAATTCGATACCCTTGTATCCTTTAAAAGGTTTAGGAATTTTTCGTGATTTGTTATTATTTAAAGTTAGATTTAAGGCATTAAATAAAGTTTGTAAGATTAAAGTAGATTTACCACTACCCGATACTCCAGTAACACAGGTAAATGTTCCCAAAGGAATTTTTAGATTAATATTTTTTAAGTTATTTCCTGTGGCACCTAAAATTTCTAAAAATTTTCCATATTTTGCAGATTTCCTAATATTTGGAATTTGTATATATTTTTTTTTAGATAAATAATTTCCGGTAATACTTTTATCTGTATCAATAATTTCTTGTAATTTGCCTTGGGCAACTATATAGCCACCATCTATTCCAGCGTTTGGACCTAAATCAATAATATGATCAGCGTTTTCCATTGTCTCTATATCGTGCTCAACAACAATTACCGTATTTCCCAAATCTCTTAATCCTTTAAGTGCATTAATTAATTTAATATTATCTTTTTGATGAAGGCCAATAGAGGGTTCATCTAAAACATATAGTACACCAGTCAAGCCTGATCCAATTTGTGAAGCGAGTCTAATTCTTTGAGCTTCTCCACCAGATAGAGTTCCGGATTCTCTAGATAAGGTTAAATAATTTAGGCCAACATTAAGCAAAAAATTCAATCTTTCATTAATTTCTTTTAATATATGTTTTGCTATTTTTTGATCTCTTTGTTCAAGTTTATTTTCAAGTGATTCAAACCATTCTTTTGTATCAGTAATTGATTTTTTTGTTATTTCGCTAATATTTTTATTATCGATTTTTACGCAAAGCGCTTCATCTTTTAGACGTTGACCATTACATTTTTCACAATTTGATTCTGTTTGATATTGAGCAATTTCTTCTCTTTTCCAATCACTATCAGTTTCCAAGTATCTTCTCTCTAAATTATTAATTACACCTTCAAATGTTTTTTTATTTGAATACTTTTCAAAACCATCATCATAAGTGAATTTAATTTCCTCATCATCGGACCCATATAAAATTATATCTTTTATTTTTTTAGATAGATTATTCCAGGGTTCCGTAAGTGAGAATTTGTAATGTTTTGCTAAAGAAGATAGTGTCTGAGCATAATATAAAAATGTACTTTTAGACCAAGGTTCAATAGCTCCATCAGATAAAGATTTTTTACCGTTTGGTACAACAAGATTCGGGTTGACATTTAAATTCACTCCTATGCCTTCACATTCTTCACACGCCCCGTAAGGACTATTAAATGAAAAAAGTCTTGGTTCAATTTCCTCTATAGTAAAACCACTTTCTGGACATGCGAATTTAGAAGAAAGTGTAATTTTTTCTATTTTTCTATATTTTTTCGGTAAAGTTTCGTTTTCATATTCAACAAAAAGAAGACCTCCTGATAAATTAAGTGAAGTTTCAATACTATCAGCAAGCCGATTTCCAAGATTTGAATTTAAAACGATTCTATCAACTAAAATTGAAATTTCATGTTTAGTTTTTTTATTTAGCTCTGGAATATCATCTATATCATATAAAGTTCCATCAACTTTAATTTTTTGAAAACCTCTTTTTTTATAATTTAATATTTCTTTTTTGTATTCTCCTTTTCTACCTCTTACTATTGGAGATAGTAGGTAAATTGTACATTTTTTGGGAAGTTCTAAGATTTTGTCCACCATTTGAGAAACAGTTTGCGATTTAATCTGTTTCCCCGTGAAAGGAGAATAAGGGATTCCTATTCTTGCAAACAATACTCTCATATAATCATATATCTCTGTTACAGTAGCTACAGTTGATCTTGGGTTTTTAGATGTGCTTTTTTGTTCAATAGAAATTGCTGGACTCAATCCTTCTATCAAATCAACATTTGGTTTCTTCATTTTATCTAAGAATTGTCGAGCATAGGCAGATAGGCTTTCCACGTATCTTCTTTGACCTTCTGCATATAAAGTGTCAAAAGCTAGAGATGATTTTCCAGAGCCAGAAAGCCCTGTAATGACCACAAACTTGTCTTTAGGTATTTCTAGAGAAACATTTTTTAAATTGTGTTCTTTAGCGCCTTTTATAACGATTTTTTTCATCACAAATATCGTCCTATGAATCTAATATATTAATTTTCCAGACGAATTATGTTACATTTATATCTTATTATAAATCAAAAAATTATATTCATTAAATTATAATGTCAGGCAGCTTAAATAAGGTTCTGTTAATCGGTAGATTGGGTGCTGATCCTGAAATCAAGCAAATGGTAAATGGTAAAAATGTCGCTAGATTAAGTTTGGCAACAAGCCAGAATTGGAAAGATAAAAATACAGGTGAAAAAAAACAAAAAACAGAATGGCATAGAGTTGTAATTTTTAATGAAGGACTAGTTAAAGTTGTACAACAATATCTAAAAAAGGGTTCCCAAGTTTATATTGAGGGACAATTATCTACAAGAAAATGGAAGGATGAACAATCAGGATTAGATAAGTATTCAACAGAAGTTGTTCTTCAAGGTTATAATTCATCTTTAACAATGTTGGGTGGCAGAAGTGAGATTGATAATAATAATCAAAATACTAGCCCTTTAACAAAAGATGGTGTGTCATCCACTTCTGATGATCTAGATGATGAAATTCCTTTTTAGTTTTTATGCAGAAAACTGAAATAACTAATAAACAAAAACATAGATCCGTTATTTTATATGATGAAATGAGCTCATCGTATTTATCTTATGCGATGAGTGTTATTATTAGCCGAGCTCTACCAGATATCAGGGATGGTTTGAAACCAGTTCATAGAAGAATTATTTATGCTATGTATAAAGGAGGATTTGATTGGTCAAAACCATTTAGAAAGTCTGCAAGAATAGTTGGAGATGTTATAGGCAAGTATCATCCTCATGGTGATCAAGCTGTATATGATGCTTTAGTTCGTATGGTACAAAATTTTTCCATGAGTTTACCTTTGATTGAAGGGCAGGGTAATTTTGGTTCTATAGATGGTGATACGGCAGCTGCGATGAGATATACTGAAACAAAACTTTCAAAAATTTCAAAGCATTTAATAGAAGATATTGAAAAAAATACTGTCAAATACAAAAGTAATTATGATGACACAGAAAAAGAACCTGTTGTATTACCTTCACAATTTCCAAATTTATTAGTTAATGGTGCTGGTGGAATTGCGGTAGGTATGGCTACAAGTATCCCTCCACATAATTTAGGTGAAGTTATTGATGCAACAAAAGCTTTTATAGAAAATAAAGATATAACAAATAATCAATTAATGAAATTTTTACCTGGTCCAGACTTTCCCACTGGCGGTAGTATTATAGGCAAAGATATGATTAAACAAGGTTATAATAAGGGTAGAGGTTCTTTTAAAATACGTGGAGAAATTGAAGAAGAAACTTTAAAAAATGGTCGAGAGAGACTTATAATTAAATCTATTCCTTATCAAGTAAACAAATCTATTTTGAATGAAAGAATAGCTGAACTGGCGAGAAATAAAAAAATAGAAGGTATTACTGATATAAGAGATGAGTCAAATAGAGAGGGAATTAGAGTTGTAATTGATCTAAAACGAAATGTTGAAGCTGAAACAGTCAAAAGACAACTTTACAAATTTACTTCAATAGAAAGTTCATTTGGATTTAACTCATTAGCAATCGTTCAAAATAAACCAAAAACTTTAACACTTAAAGAATTTATAAGTTATTTTTTATCTTTTAGAGAAGATACTGTAACGAAAAAAACAAAATATGATCTGGATAAAGCTCAGAGTAGGTCACATATATTATTAGGAATATCAGTAGCTGTTGAAAATTTAGATAAAGTTGTCAAAATTATTAAAAATTCTAAATCACCTGAAACTGCAAAAAAAACTCTATTAGATTTAAAATGGAAAAGTAAAAAAAATTCTAGTTTAATTAAATTAATAGAAAATAGAAGAATTAAAAATTTTTATAATTTAAGTGAAGAACAAGTATTAGCCGTATTAGATTTAAAACTTCAAAAATTAACTACATTGGGAATTAATGAAATAGAAACAGAGATTAAAAAATTATCTGATTTAATAGTTCATTATAAAAAAATTATAAATTCTAAAAAAGAATTGATGAAAGTTATTAAAAATGAATTAAATTTAATAAAAAAAAATTTTTCTATTCCTAGAAGGACCAAGATCCTAGATGCAGTGCTTAATTATGATATTGAAGAAACTATACAAAAAGAATCTGTGGTAATAACGATTACTCACAAGGGTTATATAAAACGTGGTCCATTAACTAGATTTAAACAACAAAAAAGAGGAGGTAAAGGGAAAACTAGTATCAAAACTAGAGAAGAGGATTTTGTAGTGCAAATATTTTCTGTAAATTCACACACACCTGTCTTGTTTTTTTCAACTCAAGGATTGGTGTATAAACTTAAAGCTTGGAAGATTCCAGAAGGTACTTCTATGTCTAGGGGTAGGACACTATTTAATATATTACCACTTAAAAGTCATCAATCAATAAGTTCAATTATGCCACTTCCAGAAAATGAACTTGAGTGGAAAAAACTACAAATAGTTTTTGCTACAAGTAAGGGAAATGTAAGAAAAAATGGTCTAGAAGATTTTTTAAATATCCAATCTACTGGTAAAATTGCAATGAAACTCGATAGTGACGATAAAATAATTGGTGTAAAAATATGTAAAGATGGCCAAGATATTATTCTGAGCACAAAATTTGGTAAGTGTATTAGATTCATGTCAAAAAAATTAAGAGTTTTCAAAGGTAGATCTTCCAAGGGTATTAAAGGCATCAAATTGACTGAAAATGATTCAATTATTTCCTTATCAGTTGTTAACAGTGTAAAAATTAATGAAGTTCTGGATTTCATTAAAAAAGAGATCAATAATGATAATCAAATTTTTTGGGTATGTCCATTGATCGAAGAATCTAAAAAATTAGATTATGAAGCAGCAATAAAAAAATTTCAATATTTAAATAAACTTTTTACTAACAATGTTGGATTACTTCATGGTTCTCTTGATAAAGATCAAAAGGAAATTGTTTTAAAAAATTTTTTGGATAAAAAAATCAAAGTACTTGTTTCAACTACTGTAATAGAAGTTGGTATTGATTTTCCAAATGCAAATGTAATAGTAATTGAAAATTCAAATAAGTTCGGATTGTCACAACTCCATCAATTGAGAGGCAGAGTTGGAAGGGGTAATAAACAAGGAATCTGTTTTTTATTATACAAAAAAAATCTAAATGAAAATGCAAAGAAAAGAATAAATATACTTAAATCAACAAATGACGGTTTTAAAATTGCTGAAGAAGATATGAAATTAAGAGGTTTTGGAGACATATTGGGTTATAAACAAAGTGGTATTAAGGAATACAAATTAGCTGATCCAATACATCATGAAGATCTTTTTAAACTAGTGGAAAAAGATATTATAAGAATTGAATCCAATGAGACAACAATCAATAATTATAAACCTCTAATAAAGTTATATGACCAGGCAAATATTATTAACGAAATCAATAGTTGAGTAATTAATTTTTTGGATTTGAAGTACCTGCTGATACTATAAATTGGGAAGCCTCTTCAAAAGTCATATCCAAATATAATACTTCACTTTTTTGAAACATTAATAAAAAACCACTTGTAGGATTAGGTGTAGTTGGAATAAAAACATTTACTAAATCTTGATTTGTTTTGCTTGAAATTTCTCCTTCATTGTCCTGTGTTGCAAAACCAACTGCCCATGTACCTTTTCGCGGATATTCAACCAAAACAACGCTTTTTTTTTTATTTTTGTTGCTCTGAGCAAATGTTGCTGTCAATTGTACGATAGCTGAATAAATTGTTCTTAAAAATGGAATTCTCTTAAAAATATCATTTACTAGTTTCATCAATCTGCGACCAATAAATGATAACGATATCCAACCAATAATGATTATTATAAGTAATGAAATAATTATCTCTAACCCCGGAATTGAAAAGGGAAGATAGTGATTTGGGTTAATTTCTTTGGGTAAGATTTTTGATGATAACTTAACAATAAATAAAGTTAAATATAAAGTAATTCCAATGGGGATTAAAACAACTACTCCAGCAATAAAATAGTTTCTCAACTTAGCAAGGATTGGTGTTTTTGTTTTATTGACCATTTATATTTATCTATATTTAGTATAAATTATGAATATTTTAAACAAACTTTTGTAATATTCTTATTTAAAAATATTGAATATTACAATAAATTAATAATTAATAAAAACTATGGACAGAAGAAAATTTCTTGGATATTTAGGTTGTGGATGCTGTAGTCTTTTAATACATCAGTGTTCCACAGTACCAATTACTGACAGAAGGCAATTATTAATAATTCCTGAATCAACTTTGAATAGACAAGCCGCGCAAATATATGAAAAAGTAAAACAAAAGGAAAAATTAAGTGATGATTTAAATCAATTAAATATGATAAAAGAAATTGGAGGAAGGATTGAAGAAGCGGTAAGCGAGTATTTTTTTCGAAATAATATTCCAGATCCTACAGTTAATTTTGATTGGGAATATATTTTGGTAGAGAACAAAAAAATTAAAAATGCTTGGTGTATGCCAGGAGGAAAAATTGCTGTTTACACTGGTATTTTAGAAATTACTAAAAATAATCATGGATTAGCTTCTGTTATGGGTCATGAGATTGCTCATGCTGTAGCGAAACATTCTGTGGAACGAGCAAGTAGAAGTATGGTTTTAAATGTAGGAACACAAATAGCTGATATTGCCTCTGGTGGTAAAATTTCTCAAGCTTCTAGAGTTACAGGTGTCAATGTTGCTGGAATGTTGGCTCAACTTGGAATTACTAATCCATTTAATAGAAAACAAGAAAGTGAAGCTGATTATTTAGGATTAATTTTTGCTTCATTGTCAGGATATGATATTAGAGAAACTATTGAAATTTGGAAAAGAATGAAAGAAGCTCACAAAGGAAAGGAACCTCCTGAGTGGATGAGTACACATCCATCAACTGCGAGAAGAATACAACAAATTAGCGATTGGATTCCTGGTATAATACTTGACTACCCACCAATAAGTATATCTTGATCTTTTTTTTTAAAATAAAAATATTTCTTATGAAGTTTTGACAATTTTGAAAATTCAATTTAACTTAATTATTCTTTTTCATATTTTTTGAAAAATAATACGGAAATATCTCCGCTAACTTGTCTGATGAAAACTGCCATTACAATCCAAATTAGAAAATATTCCCCGTGAGTTATAGTATATGTTTGGCTTGCAAAAAAATTAGCAATGTAAATTAAACAGTAAATTGTTAGAAGCGACAAGATTAGATAAGCAAAAAAATTAATTATAGCACGGATTATACATTCTAATAGTTTCATGATTGTTGCGTTATGTTATCGGTCGTACTTCGCGCACTTCAGGAATATAATGTTTGAGCATATTTTCAATGCCCGCTTTTAAGGTTGCTGTTGAACTTGGACAGCCAGAACATGATCCCTTCATATGAAGATAGACAATGCCGTTATCAAAACTTTGAAAAGTAATATCTCCACCATCCCTGGCAACAGCAGGTCTCACTTTAGTATCTAATATCTCTTTTATTTTAATCACTGCCTCATTATCCTCGCCATTACTTGTATCAGTATTATCCTCTTCTCTTTTTTGCATGATAGGAGCTCCTGATCTATAATACTCCATAATTGTTTCTAAAATGGAAGGTTTGAGCATTTGCCATTCGTGACCATCACCTTTGGTAATTGAAATAAAATCTGAACCAAAAAAAACTCCCTTGACCCCATTAATTTTGAATAAATTTAAAGCGAGTAGAGAGTGCTTCGCTGATTCCACATTGCGAAAATCAGCCGTTCCTTTTTCCATTACAACTTGTCCTAGCAAAAATTTCAAACTAGAAGGATTTGGAGTAAATTCTGTTTGTATATTCATTATAATTTATTATTCTTTATTATACTATAATTGATAAGGAAAATTATACATTCTTCAGATGAAAAAAACAATCATAGCTTCAAGTCTGTATTAAGGCGTCAAACACTGTTTTAATACCATTTCATAGAGCTTGTGTTTTCTAGACGATGCACGAACTGACTTTTACATTATATTTTGTTATCATATTTGAAATTTAATAAGAAAGAAAAATATGAAAAAAATTGTCATGATTTTATTATCAAGTTTTCTGATCACTTCTTATGCTAATGCTGGTGCTTGTCCGGTCTTAATGAAAGAAGTTGATTCCAAGCTTGCGACTGCAAAAGAGTTAGCAGCAAAACAGGTAGCTGAAATTGAAAAATTGCGTCAAGAAGGTGAAGAAGCTCATAATACGGGTAAACATAAAGAGTCAGTTAAATTGCTCCAGGAAGCTCTAACTAAACTGAATATATAATAGCAAAGCACCCAAAACTTGAGGCGGAATACGATAGCATGCACCTCTTACTCATCAAAACGAAATTGCTTTTGAAAACTTCCTAATCCTTTTTTTAAGTCGGGATCGGGTTTTGGAGTTAGATCGGGAGGAACTATATATTGGCTTTCAAATGCTATTAAAGTCGAAATATCTATCTTTGGATAGTATTTGTTTTTTATCTTCTTATTACTTCCACCCGCATTTTTATCAATACGTCGAGGCGACTTGTTAATATACATTAGGCTTCTCTTAAAAGTCATTGATTACAAAGAAGCTAGCATTAGAATAACCAATAAATAATTACTAAAAATAAAAAAATGGATACTAAAAATGCTATAAAATATTGCGTTATGGTTGAAGCATAACTTAGGGGTTTTGAGCTCATTAAAATATTAACCAGGATAAATTAACGTCAGCAATCCCAAAAAGAACCATTAATGCAATTACTATGAATGGTATTGAATAGAATAATAAACTCATTATGCTTTTTGTAGAATAGCTAAGTGGTTTTATTAGGACGGGATTTTGTTCTAAATATGTTTAGAAAATTTTTTATACAACCTACTAAGTTTTAAATCTTGGAAAAACAGAAACACGTATAGAGATAGTTCTTTTATTTTACCACTCTTAAATAAGAAGGAGAAAGTTCATTAACTGTCTTTTGTAAATTTATTGCCGAAGTGCCTTTATCCGAGTATTCAACTTCAAACGTTAATTGTTCACCTTCTTTTAAATATTTTAGACCAGAATTTTTAACAGCAGAAAAGTGAACAAATATATCTTTTTCTTCATCTTCTCTTTTAATAAAACCATAACCCTTGGCACCATTGAACCATTTTACCTTACCGTTTAATCTTTTTTCCTTTTGTTTATCATCAAATCTTATTTTTTCTTTTAAATTCTGTTCCTCTTCCCTTTTTAACTGTTGTTCTTCTGCTATTCTACTTTCCTCTTTTAATCTTTGTTCTTTCTCTTTTAATCTTTGTTCTTTCCCTTTTAATCTTTGCTCTTCCTTATTTTTTAACCTTTGATCTAATTCTAATCTTTTTTCCTCTTTTAATCTTCTTTTCTCTTTTACTCTTTGCGCATTATTGAATCTTCTTTCGATCATTAATCTTGTTTGTTCTGCTAATTCTTTTTCTTCTTTTCTTGATTCGATAGCACTCTCATGCATAGCTAATCTTGTTCGTTCTGCTTTTGCTAATCTTTCTTTATAAATTAGTTTTTGCCTTATTCGTTCTTCCCGCTCCCCTTTTTTTCTTTTTACTTCTAATATTTGTTTTTCTTGTGTTTGTAGTCTTCTTTCCTCTTCTTCTTTTATTTTTTTTTGCTTTTTTAATCTTCTTTCCTCTTGTTCTTGTAAACTTAGAGCTGCCTCTCTTTTAAGTCTTTGTTCTTCTTCCAATTTTAATCTTCTTTGTTCTTCTTTTTCCTTTACAATTTTCCGTTTCTCTCTGAATTTATTATATACTTTATGGAGCGGTTTAAGTGTCAAACGAATTTCTTCCCAGAGGTCTGGCTCTCTCTGGTATGTTCGTTTATTAACCATTGAACCTTTTGTTTTCTTCAACCTAATTTTTGTTACTTCTTTTTTGTTATCATTTCTCTTTTTCATCTAGCTTTAATCCTACACCATAATTTACGTTAGGTCATATGCTTAAATCGGTAGTAATTTTTCTTGATTTGTATAGAAATTTTATAAAACTTTTTCAGGTTAGGTACTTAAATTTTCAAAATGATAATTCCCCTCTAGATGAAAAGGTTACCTTATACGACTTAAACAAATATTCAAAAAATCAATTTATGATAAACTTGAAGGCGTAGTTAAAGCTGAACTAACAAACTTTGAATTTCTCGACAATCTTGTACTGATGCTTTTTAAATTATCTCTAACATATTTATCTAAATTAACATCATATTTAATTTCCAAAATAGTATTAGAATAATAGTTTCTATAAATGTTAAGATCGTTATTTTCTTTTACTAGAACACTTTGAAGATTATAATCCAGTGTTGCTCTAACTAGGCCATTATTTGAAATAAAGTATTCTCTGTCATAATGAGTAGTCAATATAGGATAAATTGTTTTATTGAATCTATAATGATTATTTAAAAATTCTTTTATGAAATCTAAATTTTCGTACTTAAATATAAATAAATTATTCAATTTTTTTTAGATTAAAAAGTCTCTTGTAGACTTCAAAGTTTTTTCTGATTTTAATTTCAAGTACTGGATTATTAAGTTTGTTTTTTAAACCATACCATCTAATTCTATACTTTTTTTTTTGGCTTATTCCATCCAAATTTTCATTAATTGATGAATATTTTAAATCATCAAAATATAGAGAATTTATTTTTCTTTTGGGATGATGCACAGAAAAATAAAAGTTAGATCTTAATAAAGCGTTATATAATATTAAATTATTAACATTAATATGGGTCCATTTTCTCTCAAGTCTCTTTGTTCTATAATTCATATTTAAATTTATAAATTTAGCAATTTAAGATTCTTACCATCTACAATAGCAAGAATATCTTTTGTTTTTTCACCAACATTTAATCCATTTGCTATTATTTTAGAATTGCCATCTGTAATCCATTTGGTATAAAAGTTTTTTAAGTTATAATTTTCCAAATTCATTTTTCCAAATCCATACTCGTTTTTTTTTTGATAAGCAGCAAATGGAATGTTTACATAATCTAAATCAATATCTTTTATATTTACAATTGAACCATCTTTACTTGCAATTCCAATATGAGATTTGTTTGCCTTAATATTTGAAATTTTAATATTGGAGTTTTCACCTACACTTATTAATTTATCTCCAATATTTTCAAAAAAAACATCTTTAATTTTTATATTAGACCCCGAAAAATCAATTGCATCATTACCAATATTTATAAAATTAACTTGCTCAATTTGACCGTCACTAAAATCTACATCTATAGCATCTGAAACATTGTCTGAAAATATTACATCTTTGAGTTTAATTGATGATCTAAAAAAATTTATTGCATCTTCAGAGTAAATTTTATCAAAAATAACGTTGTTAAGTTCCACTTGAGTTTGATTAAAATTAACTGAACCAAATATTATAAACTGCGATGAAATATGTTTCTTTGCACCTGTAAGATATGAAAATTTTGTATTATTTATTAATGATTTTTCTTTTGAATCAGTTATTAAAAGTCCACCACCAAAATTATCTTCCTTACCACTTATTATGACTTCTCCTTCATTATCACCGATGCTCCAAGGCGAATTAGATATAATAAAGGCATTATTTATTAAATAAATTTTTTGCCCAGGTTTTATAATTATCCTATAGCCACCAGGAATATAAAAATCTTCATCAATTATAACTTCATTTTTTTTTAAAAATAATTTTTTATTGTTATTTACAAAATATTTGCTGATAATTTCAGGATTTTCCTGTTTAATATCATTAAAATTATACTTTGAATTTAGGAAGTCAATTTCCGAAAAGAAAGTTTTATCTTGGATTCTATCAAGGAATTCAAAATGAGTGCAATTAAGATTATCTAATTCATTTTTTGATACAGTAATAACAGTATACGTAAAAACATTTAGTTGTTTATTAATTGGAATCAACTTTGTTGTTTGATTATCTACATCTTTATCTTCACAGATTATATTTTTGATTAGCAAATTTTGATATTTTTTAATATTACGACCACAAGTATTACAATAAAAAAAAGAAACTTTTATTAAAAATTTATTATCATTTTTAATTACTTTGATGAATTTTTTTTCTGGATTAATTCTATCCCTTATAACCTTTATTCTGTGAATTAAATCATCTTCTAAAAAATAATATAGACCAGAACCATAATCTCTAGATGAGGAATAAAAGAAATAATCTGAATAAATATGTGAATTAATTTTATCTATATCTTTTTTTCTTTTTTCTAAAAAAGAATTTATATAATTATCTGAACTTATTTTATCTAAATAGCTTATATATAAGTTATAAAACGATTTGTTAAGCTCTCCATTTTTGGAAAAAAACTTATTTAAAAAAAACCACCGACTTTCATTAATTTGTAAATTAAGTCCTAAATCTTCGGGAGCTTCAGGCTTATCTATGGAATCAATAATCATTCGATTATAATATGATTTATTAAACTTGTGATAGTTGGGTAGTTGACGATGTCCATCGAATGGAACTGGTTCAAAAAAACCATTGATAGGATTGTAATATAGCTTAGAATTAAAGAACATACCGTGATAAGTATAAGTAGCATCCAAAACTGCAAAAAAAGCTGCAAATTTTTCAATGTCAAAAGTATCTTCAATAGATCTTTGACCATTTAAAAAATCAATGAGTTTTTGTCTAGCAGTTTTGGCAATCAAAATATTTTTAGGCTCATTCCAAAATTTTTTATTATAGACTTGAAAAACAGGATTATCCAGTGAGGAACTTTCTTCTAAAATAGAAAAGATGGGGCCATTTCTTCTTTTATTTCTTTCAAGAAGTTCTTTGCCCATTCCTTCTTCCAAAACATACAAACCTTGGCTAGTTCCATTTATATAGAAATCAAAAAATTCATATTTCAATTTTATAAGTCCAAAATCACCCATCATTTCATGAAAAATCCATTCATGTATATAATTTCTTACTCCTGGTTTATGAATTGAAAATTTGTTAACACCTAAAATATATTTATTTTTTTTTAATTCTATTTTGTAAGAAGATTTATCTTTATCTATATAATGGATGTGTCTGTCTCCTTTCAATCTAACTTCAGAGTTAATTTTTTTTTCTTTATAAATCATTTTTGCTTTAACTCTTGGTAAGTCATCTTTATTACCCAAAGTTCCTTCTTTTATTGCTTTATTTCTGGTGTTTTCTATTATTAAAATATTTTCAAAGTCTATCTCCATATTAATTTTTTCTAACTTTGAAAAGTTACTTTTAAAAGCCATCCATGCAATATCAAATATGTAAATATACTCGTATCTGCCAGCTTTTGATAAATGTTCTAAAATTTTGTCTGTTTTAACTTTTACTGTGTATGAAGTAAAAAAAAATATCAAAAAAGAAATTACAATAGATGTTGTTAGAATAAAATTTATGTATAATAATGTATTAAAATAAAAAAATTTTTTTTTCTTTTTTATTCTTGATTTTTTTTTTAAATTCATAAACTCAAATCATTACTACGAGCAATAACAATTTTTGAATTTTTGTAAAGATTTTTAATTGAATTGGTTATTTTTATTAAATTTTCAAATTTTTTAGGGTAAATATCTAAATTGATATTGGTATATTTATTTGTTCTAGACATTGAAACAAAATTTAATTCGTTTGATATTTTTTTAATATCTTCAATAATTTTTGTGATATTTGAATCCGAAATATTTTGATTAATAATAATTGCTAAATTTACAGACTCAGTATTTTTTATTTTTATTCTTTTTAAAAAAACTGAATAAACAAGAATAATTAACAATGCAAAAATAATTCCTACAACGGTAATTCCTAGTTGACCAGCTCCACAGCCTAATCCAGCAGCAATAATTAAAAATAAATAAACAAGTTCCTCTGGTTCTTTTATTGCAGCTCTAAATCTAACAATTGATAAAGCACCCACTAATCCCAGTGATAAAGCCAAAGAACTTTTAACAATCATAATTACAATGCAAGTAGCAATACCTAAAATAACAAAATTTTTAGAAAATTGAGTCCTATTTGATAAAGTTGATGAAAAAC
>AZHR01000008.1 GCA_000504625.1 alpha proteobacterium SCGC AAA240-E13 | reverse complement strand
TTGTTCTGTAGTAAAACCAAATTGTATTAGCATAGATTATGAAGTAGATGCAAAATGGCTAAAAAATAAGTTAAAGTATTTACCTATTCAAGGGGGGATGAACCCAAAAATACTATTATTAGATAGAGAAAAAATTAAGAAATCAGTGGAAGAATATTTAAATATTTTTCAAGATTATCCATATGTATTTAATTTGGGACACGGCGTTCTACCAGAAACCAAACCTGAAATTATTGACTATGTTATCAAAATTGTAAGAAATAAAAAAAAATAATATGAAAAAAGCAGTAATCTTGTTTAATTTAGGTGGACCAGATAAGTTAGAAAGTGTTGAGCCATTTCTTTTTAATTTATTTAACGATCCTGCAATAATTAGTATCCCTTCATTATTTAGATATCCATTAGCAAAATTCATATCAAAAAAAAGAGCTCCCATTACAAAAAATATTTATCGAGAGATTGGAAGTAAATCTCCTATTCTTGAATTAACAGAACAACAAGCAAAAAGTTTAGAAGAAAATTTATTGAAAAAGGGCAATTATAAATGTTTTATTGTGATGAGATGTTGGCATCCGCGCGCCTCAGACGTGATGCAAAAAGTAAAAGAATATAATCCGGAAGAAATAATACTTTTGCCTCTATATCCTCAATTTTCCACTACTACCTCGGGATCCTCTATTAATGAATGGAATGAATTGTGTAAAAAAGAAAATTATATAATCAAAACTAAAACTATATGTTGTTATCCAACGGAAAATAATTTTATAGTTTCTCATGCTACTTTTATTAAAAAAATACTAACAACAACAAAAGATAAAAATTTTAAACTTATTTTTTCCGCACATGGTTTGCCGGAAAGTAAAATAAAAAAAGGAGATCCATACCAATGGCATGTTGAGGAAACGGTAAAAAAAATAATGTCAAAATTAAAAGATGAAAATATAGATTATGTAATAAGCTATCAAAGTCGCGTAGGTCCAATGAAATGGATTGGTCCATCTACCGAAGCAGAAATAATTAAATATTCTAAAGAAAAAAAAGGTATAGTTATTGTGCCTGTGGCATTTGTTTCAGAACATTCCGAAACATTGGTTGAATTAGATATAGAATATAAAAAATTAGCTAATAAAAATGGCTGTAGTTTTTATAAAAGAGTACCAACGTTAGGAAGTGATGAAAATTTTATAAATGGTTTAACAGATTTAGTTTTGCAACCACAAACAAAAGGTAATTTTATTTCATCTACAATATGTCCTAGTAAGTTTGTTAAATGTCCGTGTTTACAAGTAAGTGTTTAATGGTGTTATGAACATATATTTATTACTTAAAAGTTTACACTTAATCGCTGTAATTTCTTGGATGGCTGGACTTTTATATTTACCAAGAATTTTTGTTTATCATGTAGAAAATATAAATAACAAAAAAACTTCTAAAACCTTTAAAACTATGGAAAGAAGATTAATGTTATATATTATGAATCCTGCAATGATTCTTTCATGGTTTTTTGGTATATTGTTGATTTCATTTCAAGGAACTCCAATATATTTAACTTTATGGATTCAATTAAAGATATTTCTAGTAATTCTATTAACAATTTATCATTTTATTTTAGGCAGCTATTTAAAAAAATTTGCAATAAACAAAAACAATAAAAGTGCCAAATTTTTCAGGATTATTAATGAAATCCCCACTGTTATACTGGTTTTGGTCATTTTTGTTATAATTTATAAACCCTTGTAGACTTGAAATGTCACTAAATAATAATTATATTAGCTTTATCATTTCTTAAGACAATCAACTTAATTATGGATATTCAAGAACTAAAAAAAACAAGCTCAGAAGAGCTTATTTCTAAGGCCGAAAAACTAGGAATAGAAAATCCCAGTACGTTAAGAAAACAAGAAATAATTTTTTCAATATTAAAAAAACTTGCAGAAAATAATGAAGAAATTACTGCAGGTGGTGTTTTAGAAGTTTTACAAGATGGCTTTGGTTTCTTGCGAGCTATCGAATCTAATTATTTGCCTGGTCCAGATGATATTTATGTTAGTCCTAGCCAAATCAGAAAATTTGGTTTGAGAACAGGAGATTCTGTCGAAGGTCAAATCAGGGCTCCCAAAAATGGGGAAAGATATTTTGCGCTACTTAAAGTAAGTCAAATAAATTTTGAAAGCCCCGAAAAAGGAAGAAATAAAATTGCATTTGATAATCTCACACCACTTTATCCGGACAAACAATTAAAAATGGAAATTGAAAAAACAAAAACAGAAAAAAGTCCAGATTTAACACAAAGAATCATAGATCTTATTGCTCCTATCGGTAAGGGTCAAAGATCTTTAGTAATTTCACCACCCAAAGCAGGCAAAACAATAATGCTTCAGAATATTGCACAATCAGTAGCTGCCAATTATCCAGAATGTTATCTTATGGTTTTACTAATTGACGAGAGACCAGAAGAAGTTACCGATATGCAAAGAACTGTAAAAGGTGAAGTGATAAGTTCCACATTTGATGAGCCCGCACAGAGGCATGTAGCTATTGCGGAAATGGTAATTGAAAAGGCTAAAAGATTAGTGGAACACAAAAAAGATGTAATAATTCTTCTAGACTCAATCACACGACTCGGTAGAGCATATAATGCCGTTGTTCCAAGTTCAGGAAAAGTTTTAACAGGAGGTGTTGATGCAAATGCGCTTCAAAGACCAAAAAGATTTTTTGGCGCAGCTAGAAATGTAGAACAAGGTGGGTCACTAACAATAATTTCTACGGCTTTAATAGATACCGGTAGCAGAATGGATGAAGTTATTTTTGAAGAATTTAAAGGAACAGGAAATAGTGAAATAATAATGGATAGAAAAGTCTCTGATAAACGAATTTATCCAGCCGTTGATATTACAAGGTCAGGAACTAGAAGAGAGGAACTTATTTTTGATAAAGGTGATCTACAAAAGATGAATGTTTTAAGAAGAATAATTAGTTCTATGGGTACAATGGATGCTATAGAATTTTTAATTTCTAAATTAAAAGGTACTAAAAATAATGCAGAGTTTTTTAACTCAATGATTAAACCTGCTTAAAATTATTAATATTCTCTAAGAAAAATTAATTATATCTTTTCCAACTAATTTTGTAAATTTATAGATATGGTTAATGAAAAAACTTCTATCGAAGCTTGCCGATAAGATCTATAGTTAAGTTAACAAAATAAAGGAAAAATAGATATGGCCAAAGGTTATATAGTTGCAGATATACATGTACGTGACAAAGAGGGTTTTGAAAAATTTAGAGAAATGGCGTTACCAGTTGTTAAAGAATATGGTGCAAAGATTCTTGTTCGAACTCCTAACGCTGAAGCTAGAGAAGGAAAGAAACCAGGTGTAGTAGTTGTTTTTGAATTTGAGAGCATAGATCAAGCTCGTAAATTTTATGAATCAGAAGCATATCAAGCCGCAAAAGCAGTGAGAGATAAGGCATGTGATACTGATTTGCTTATAGCCGAAGGTGTTTAAAATAAAATGCCGTTTAAACATTATCCACAGATAAGTAAGGAAGACATTCCTTCAATGAAGATTGAAAATGTCAAAGCTTATCTAAAAGATTTTTCAATTTCAGATGATAAAGAAAAGCCAATGACAAGTGGATTATTTAGATTAAAAGCTGGTGAGTCACTTAAATATACTTACACTTATCATGAAATGAAATTCATAGTAGATGGAAGTTTTACTATTGAAGATGAAACTGGACAAAAAGTTTCAGCTAAACCAGGAGATCTTTTCTATTTTCCAAAAGGTACTGCTGTTACGTTTACTACATCAGATTTTGGTTTAGGTTTCTTTTGTGGTCAACGCGGTGAAGGCGAAGCTTAAAAAAATAAAAAGAGGGACGAATGGCTAAATTTATGAACGTTGTTAGAAGTAAAATAAAAGAAGGCATGAAAGATGAATATATGAAAAAATTACAAGACTTTTTCAATAGCATGAAAGGTACTGATGGATTAATTTCAATGAAGCAAATTCAAACAGGACCCAATAATATGTGTATTGTAGGAGAGTGGAAAGATGCCGACTCAATTACAAAAGTAAGAGATAAGATGATTGCTGGTTTAGACACAGTTAGATCTTTGCTTGAAGAAATTTCACCAGAACTAGGTGTAACCGATCCAGTATCTGGTTCCGTAATTATGGAATTATAATTTCCTTTTTAAATTTTGAATACAGAATAGTTGAAAAATTGTTCATTTGTTTCATATGTGCTTTAGCTTCTTGATCAAACTTTTCTAAAGCACCATCTCCAAATTGAGCTTCTAAAGCAGACTTATATTCAGGTACACATCCCCAATCATTAACCGTCGTGGTTTTAATTTCAATATGAAATTGAATTCCATAAGCATGATTTTGATATTTAAAAATCTGGTATTTTGTTGTTGAGGATGAAGCTAGAAGAGTTATATCTGTATTACCTTCAAGATTTTTAACTTCGCAAGAATGCCATTGAAGAGCTTTGATTTTTTCAGGAAATGTAGAAAAAAGAATATCATTCTCTTTATGTTTCACAAAATTCACATTCATAATTCCAATTTCAGCAGGATCTGATTTTACTACTTTACCTCCAACTACTTCACCTAAAAGCTGACATCCTAAACAAAAACCCAAGAAAGGTTTTTTTTTCTCTACAACAAACTCTTTTATTCTTTTTTTTTCTTCAATGAGCCAAGGATATTTTTCTTCCATCCAGGTATCCATGGGGCCACCCATACAAAACATAACATCAAATTGACTTAAATTATTTGGAATTTTATCACCTTCATCTAATTCTATAGTAGTAAGCTTCCATCCATCTGCTAGCATTAAATCCTTAATGTATCCTGGATCTTCAACTTTTATATGTTGTAAAATTATAGCTTCCATGAATTTTCAAAATTTAATAATTTTTTTTTAAGATTAACTCCCCCATAAGCAGAAAAACCACCCATTGTTCCGTCCGATCTAATTACTCTATGACAAGGAATCACTAAAGGAATTTTATTTTGAGCACAAATTTTACCTACATGTCTAGGCGATAGTTTAAATTTTTTTGCTATCTCACCATAGCTTTTTGTTTTTCCTATTCTAATCTTAGTTAGTTCATGCCAGACTTTTTTTTGCACGGTACTTCCTTCAATAAGAAAATTGAATTTTATTCTTTTATTTTTTTTATTAAAAAAACTATTAATTTTAATTTTAAGATTGTTTAAATTGGTGCTAATACCTTTATTTTTATGTTTTCCAAATTTAATCCTTACTATCTTACCTTTTTCTTCAAAAGCATTAATCCAACCAAGCTTTGTTTTAAATGACAAAGAATTCACAACATACTATACTAAATCTTTATGACTATTTATGCATTATCATCTGGACCGGGCATCTCTGGTGTAGCTGTAGTGCGTGTATCAGGTGAAGATACAGCAAAAGTTGTAAAAAAATTAACAGGAGAAGAATTACCAACCCCAAGAGTGGCTACCCTCAAAAAACTATACAAAATCGACACAAATTCGCTCATAGATGAAGGCGTAATTTTATGGTTTCCAGGCCCAAATAGCTACACAGGTGAAGATTTGGCAGAATTCCATGTTCATGGTAGCAGAGCAGTGATTTCTACTCTACATTCATCAATTTCAAAAATAAATAATTGTAGATTAGCTGAACCAGGCGAGTTTACTAAAATTGCATTTCAAAATGGGAAAATAAATTTGTTAAAAGCAGAAAGTATTGCAGATTTAATTTCATCTGAAACTGAGATTCAAAGAAAACAAGCAATAAAAATTATGAGTGGCAAGTCAGCCGATAAATATAATACTTGGAGAGAAAAACTTTTAAAAATTTTATCTCATGTGGAAGCCAAAATAGATTTTCCTGATGAAGATTTACCACAAAATATTCTGTCCCAAATTAAGAACACCTCAGATCAAGTATCAAGAGAAATAGAAAAAGTTTTAGATGATCAAAAAATTGGAGAAAGAATTAGAGAAGGATTTAAAATTGCAATTGTTGGACCAACTAATGCAGGAAAATCTAGCCTATTAAATTATCTTTCCAAAAGGGATGTTGCTATTGTCTCTGAAATTGCTGGTACAACAAGAGATGTTATTGAAGTACATCTTAATTTAGATGGTTACCCTGTAGTTATTTCCGACACAGCAGGGATAAGAGAATCGAAAAACGAAATAGAAAAGAAGGGAATTAAACTTGCTCTAAAAAGAGCCGAAGATGCTGATTTAAAGTTAGTTATAATAGATGCTAAAAACATTGATTTTACTGAAGTATTGAAAGAATTGGTGGATAAAAATGCTATTCTAATAGTGAATAAATCGGATTTAATAAATGGAAGTTTAAATGAACTAATTAAAAATTATAATCATATTTTGGTATCAATAAAAAATAACTTAAATCTTAATCAACTAATTTCAAAAATAAAAAATAAATTAAAAAATAAATTTGTAAGTTCTCAAGATATTTTAATTACAAGAGAAAGACATAGACAAAATCTTCAACAATGTATTTCTCACTTAAAAGATTTTAAAAATAAAAACGAGAGTAAGGAATTTGATAAAGCTGCAGAAGATTTAAGGTTAGCTACTCGGCAATTAGGTATGATTGTTGGGAAAGTTGATGTAGAAGAGATTTTAGGCAGTATATTCAACGATTTTTGTATTGGTAAATAAATTGATATTTAACTGTGTTTTTTGATAAAAAATCTACAAAAACCAATAAAATTAAGGTTATTTTATAAAAATTATCTCTTTTCTTGTAAATATTCGGATCATCTATAAATTCTAAACATGAGAAACGATTTATCATTTGACGTAGTTGTAATTGGTGGTGGTCACGCTGGATGTGAAGCAGCGGCTGCAGCCGCTAGACTGGGTGTGAATACTGCTTTATATACTCATAAGATTGAAACCATTGGAGAGATGTCTTGCAATCCAGCAATCGGTGGCCTCGGGAAAGGACACTTAGTTAGAGAGATTGATGCACTTGATGGTGTAATGGGTGATATAGCTGACAAATCTGGCATTCAGTTTAGATTATTAAATCGTAGCAGGGGTCCCGCTGTTAGAGGTCCCAGAACTCAGTCGGATAGGGCTTTATACCGTAAATATATGCAGGAAAAGCTCTTAAGTTATTGTAATTTAAGGGTTTTTTCAGATTCTGTAATCAAGTTCATTTTTGATGAAAATAGTATAATTGGATTTAAAACTCAGTCAGGAAAAAAAATTCTTTGTAAAAAATTACTTTTAACTACTGGTACTTTTTTAAATGGATTAATCCATGTTGGAAAGGAACAAACTCCTGCTGGAAGGTTTAATGAAAAACCATCTACGGGATTAAGTGAGCAGTTAAAAAAATTTAATTTTAAAATTGGAAGATTAAAAACCGGAACACCTCCAAGGTTAGATGGACGAACAATTAATTTTAAAAATTTAGAAGAGCAACATGCTGATGACCGACCTTATTATTTTTCTTTCTTAACAAAAAAAATTATTAATAAACAAATTTCATGCCGCATGACTTATACAAATGAAGTTGTCCATAAAATTATTTTAAAAAATTTAAAAAGAAGTGCAATGTATTCTGGTAGTATTAAAGGAGTAGGTCCAAGATATTGTCCATCGATCGAAGACAAGGTAGTAAAATTTTCTGATAAGCATCGTCATCAAATATTTTTGGAACCTGAAGGTTTAAATGATCATACAATCTACCCAAATGGAATTTCTACATCTTTACCAGTAGATGTACAATCTGAAATACTTAGTAAAATCAATGGCTTAGAGCACGTATCGATTTTAAGGCCTGGATACGCAATAGAATATGATTATGTCGATCCAAGGGAACTATTCTTAACTTTAGAAACAAAAAAAATTCAAAATTTATTTTTAGCAGGACAAATCAATGGAACTACAGGTTACGAAGAAGCAGCTGCACAAGGTTTGATCGCAGGAATTAATGCTGCTTTGTCAGTAAAAAATTCTGAACCATTTATTTTGTATCGATCTGATGCATACATTGGGGTTATGATAGATGATTTGGTTACAAAAGGTGTTGCCGAACCATATCGAATGTTTACCTCAAGAGCTGAATATAGATTATCCTTAAGAGCAGACAATGCAGATCAGAGATTAACGTATAAAGGAAATAAAATTGGTTTAATCAGCAAAGAAAGAATGAAATCTTTTGAGGATAAAGTACAAAAAATAAGAAATATTTCCCTAAAATTAGATAAAATATTAATTTCACCCTCAAAAGCAGGTAAATTTGGAATAAAAATAGCGAAAGACGGGGTAATGAGATCTGCAAACCAAATTTTAAGCCAAAAAAATGTTAATTTATCTAAATTAAGGAAAATTTGGCCTGAAATTAAAAATTATGGCAGTGAAATTGATGAACAAATTGAAATTAATGCTCATTATAGAGGTTATTTAGTAAGGCAAAAGGCCGATATATTGACATTTAAAAAAGATGAAAATCTTATTATACCAATAAATATAGATTATGATCAATTAAGAGGACTTTCTAATGAAGTAAAATCAAAACTTAAAGAAATAAACCCAAAAACTCTTGGTCAGGCCTTAAGAATAGATGGTATTACACCCGCTGCTGTGTATTTATTGTTATCTTATGTAAAGAGAAAATCTCAGAGAAAAACTGCCTAAATGGCATTAAACAGCATAAATCATAAAAAATTAGAGTATTTTTTACAATTTTCACGTGAAACAATTAATAGTTTAAATACATATGAAAAATTGCTACTCAAAAGTAATGAAAAATTTAACTTAATAAGCAAATCTACTGAAAATATAATAAAAACAAGGCATATATTAGATAGTGCACAAGTAATTGATTTTATTGATAAAAATATTGGTATTTGTGCCGATCTTGGAACAGGGGCTGGGTTTCCTGGAGTTGTATTATCAGTTTTGATGAAAGAAAGAAATTATACGACAAGAATGGATTTATACGACAAAAGTCCAAAAAAATGTAAATTTTTATCCAAAGTTGTAAAAAAACTTAATTTAAATGCTCAAGTTTTTGAAAAGGATGTATTTGAACAAAAGAATTTGAAGGCAGGTACAATTGTTGCTCGTGCATTTAAACCAATTCAACCAATTTTTAAAATTGTAACAGAAAATTTTAATAATTTTAATAATTTAATTCTTTTTTTGGGGAAAAATGGAAAACAGTCACTAATAGATGCTTCCAAGGTTTGGGAATTTGAGTATAAGGAACAAAAGAGTGTAACGAACGATGATTCGTTAATTATAAATATAGCAAAAGTTAGAAAAAAAACTTGAACAAAACTCAAATCATTTCTGTCATCAATCAAAAAGGTGGAGTGGGGAAAACCACAACTGTCATAAATTTAGCAGCGGGACTTGCTATGCAAAATAAAAAAGTTTTAGTTATTGATCTAGATCCACAGGGTAATGCTACGACTGGATTTGGTCTTTCAAATGTAGAATCCAAAGATACAATTTATGAGGTCTTGATTGGAAGTAAAGAATTTAAAGAAGTAATCAAAAGTACGAATATTGATAATCTAAAAATTGTTACTTCCAATGTAGATCTTTCAGGTTTAGAAGTTGAAACTGCTGGAGATAATAAAAGGGCATTTTTCCTAAAGGAGAAATTAGATCATTTTTTGCAGATAAACCAAGGTCAATTTTCTCATCTTTTTATCGACTGTCCACCATCATTGAGTTTATTAACTGTAATGGCATTAGTGACTTCACACTCATTAATTGTTCCTCTTCAAACAGAATTTTTTGCATTAGAAGGTCTAACCCAATTAATGAAAACTATTGAAAGAATAAAAGACCAATTAAATTCAGATCTTGGAATTAGAGGAATTTTGTTAACTATGTTTGATAAGAGAAATAAATTGTCTTCGCAGGTTGAAAGTGAGGCAAGAAATTACTTTAAGGAAAAAGTATATCACACGGTAATCCCAAGAAATGTAAGATTATCAGAAGCACCATCACATGGTTTGCCAGTTTTGGTTTATGATAAAAATTGTTCTGGTAGCAAATCATATTTTGATTTTACTAAAGAGTTTATTGGTCAAGATAAATTTTTAGAAAGTGCTGCTTGATGGCTGCTTTTAAATTAAAAAAAGGTTTAGGAAAAGGATTGTCATCTTTGCTTGGTGATACAAGCAGTAAGAACAAAACCAAAAAACTTTTAATTAAAGATATAAATAGAAATAGATTTCAACCAAGAAAAGTCTTTAACAATGATAACCTAAAAGAATTAACCAGTTCAATTAAGGAAAGAGGAGTGATCCAACCAATTATTGTTCGTCCAGATAAAAACTCATTAGGAAAATATGAAATTATTGCTGGAGAAAGACGATGGCTTGCCTCTCAAAATGCGGGTTTACATGAAGTACCTGTAGTTATTCTAGAGGTTGATGATGAAAAATCTCTTGAATTTGCAATTATAGAAAATGTCCAAAGACAAGATTTAAATTCTATTGAAGAAGCTCAAGGTTATCAAAGATTAATAAATGAATTTTCATACAATCAAGAAAAACTAGCAAAATTTATTGGTAAAAGTAGAAGTTACATTGCCAATTCTTTGAGACTATTGAATCTTCCTAAAGAAGTCATTGCATATGTAGAAAAAGAGCAAATTTCAGCAGGACATGCCCGTTCATTGATTGGTCTTTCTAATGCTATACAGATAGCCAATAAAATTGTAGAAAAAAAACTTTCAGTTCGACAATCTGAAAATTTAGTAAGGGCATTAAGAAATAAAAAGAATCTCAAAATTGTACCTTCAAAAGATAGTAATATTCTGAATCTAGAAAAAGCATTGGTAGATAAAATTGGTATGAATGTTGAAATTAAAAATACAAAACATAATACTGGAACACTTTCATTTGAGTATAAAAATTTAGAACAATTAGATAGATTAATAGATATTATTAAGAATAATTATTAACTTCTTCACAGACATTCGACAAAAAATCTAGCATAATATATATAGAGAGTTCATGATTTTTTTTGCAACTCAGCTCAATTTTGTTAATTTCATTTACAATTAAATTTAATTTTCTTTCATTCCATAAGTTAATTTGTCTTTTTATATCATCTTTTTCTTTCCAAAAAATTGGAGGCTTTATTTGTCCAAATATTTTATCCAAGTCTTTTTCTGAACGATGAATAATTTTTATTTTCAGTAGACGATGTATTTTTTTACTTAAAATTTTTAATAAAATAAAAAAATCTTCCGTTAGAAAAATATTTTTGTTCAATGTTTTTTTTAATCTTTTTTTGTTGCCATTTAAGCAAGTGTTTACAATATAATCATTTTGATAATTTTTTGCTAAGTTAGTTAAAGTTTGTACATGTTCATGTGAAATTGAATCTTTGTTTAGTGCAAAACTTTTCAGCTTGTTTATTTCATTTTTTAAATTATTTCTATCGCCCATTGCTCTTTCAATTAACAAATTAATCGACTCAGTTGATAATTTTATTTTTGATAATTTAATTTCATTTTTAATAATTTTCATGAGCTCAAAATTATTATCTTGATAGCAGGCAACAGAAACTAAACTTTTTTCTTTTTCAAATAAATTTCTAATTTTTGATTTTTTTTCTATTTGTCCAGCTCTAAAAATAATTAGAATATCATGATTTTCTTTTTCAAATATATCTTTAATTAAATCAAATAATTTATCGGTTACTATATGAACAAAAATAGCTTTTTTTTTGTCGAACAGAGAACCAGAAAAAATTAAGTTATAAATATTGTTCTTATCATTTAAAATTTCACTTTCCTTAAATTTAAATATTTTATATTTTCCGTTTTTTTTTTCTTTAAATTCGAGTATGTATTTTGTTAAATCTTCATTCAATCCAATATTTTCACCATGAATTAGAAAGAAATTTAAAAAATCTAAATTTTTTTTTGTTATTTCATAATTTTTTATTATCATTAAATTATTATTTTGTTTTATCTAATAAATCTAAAATAATTTCTTTAGCTATTTGATGGGATAGGTTTTCAACTAATTTATCCTCAATCATTTTTTCATCTGACTTTCTTTCAAGAGCAGTGTATATAGTTGACTTTTCTATATTTTTTTCAAAAAATTTATTTTCATTCAAAATCAACTTCATTTTCACATGAATATTAACTCTATAAACTTGCGCTTCTCCTTTAGAATTTTTAGAAGCAACGCTTCTGACTTTAGAGTTGTGTAGTATTAAAGATATTTTTTTTTCTTTGTTGGGTTTATTTTGATAGCTTGACAGTGAATTACTTATTTTTTCTGTAACGTCTTGATCACCAGAGAATTCAATATTTTCTATACTAAAATTAACAGTTTTTTTTGAAAAAATAGGCGTATAGCCGCAAGCAGATATTAATATTGTCAGCATACATGCTATAAAAATTTTTTTTATTTTTATCATTTATACTATAAAGTTAATAAGTTTATTTTTAACATAGATTTGTTTTTTAATACTATTGTTAATTAAATATTTTTTTACATTAGATACTTGTTTCGCTTTTTCAACTATAAAACTTTCTTTTGAATTTATGGGTAATTTAATTAAACTTCTCTTTTTTCCATTAATTTGAATTACAATATTGCAATCAAAATCTTCAATTAGAACTTTATCATACACAGGCCAAGAAATATTTTCTAAATTTAATTTAGGATTTAACATTGTTAAACATTCTGAAGCAAAATGAGGTAAAAATGGCATAAGCAAAGTTAAAATTGTTTCAAAATTTTTTCTTAAAAAATCACTCGAAATATTTTTGTTTTTTATAAAATTAATGTAATTATTATAAATGTCATAAAAATTTGCAATGACAACATTGTAATGAAAATTTGCCAAATTTTTGTTTATATTAAAAAATATTTTTGTAGTATATTTCTCTACTATAGTGTCTTCATTTTTATTTGTTATGTCGTCTTTTCTACTAATTATGTTTAAATTTAAATTCCATAATTTTTGGACAAATTTGAATGAAGCAGCAATACCTTCCTCAGACCATTGTACATCTTTACTAGGAGGACTGTCAGATAGAATAAACCATCTTATAGAATCAGCACCATAATCTTTAATGACATTTTCCGGATCAACGATATTTTTTTTTGATTTAGACATAGCTTCTGGAGAACCAACTTTAACTTTTTCTCCAGATTCTTTTTTTATATAAGTTTTATTATTAACTAATTCAATTTCATCCTGACTAAGCCATTTATCTTTTTGATCTTTATAGGTCTCATGACAAACCATTCCTTGAGTAAAAAGTCCAGAAAAGGGTTCGACATACTTAAAATTGTTATTTTGGTAAGCTATTGCTCTCATAAAAAAACGTGAATAAAGCAAATGTAAAATTGCATGCTCAACACCTCCTATATATTGGTCAACTGGCATCCAATAATTTAGGTCTTCAATATCGTAACCATAATTTAAATTATTTGGAGAACAAAATCTTAAAAAATACCAGGAAGAATCTACAAAAGTGTCCAAAGTATCAGTTTCTCTTGTAACTTCTTTGTTGTTAATTTTCGTATATTTCCATGTAGGATGTTGATCTAGTGGATTTCCTTTGCAATTTAAGTCTACATCTTTAGGTAAAATTACTGGTAAATTTTTTTTAGGAACTGGAATAATATCACCATTGTTGTCGTATGTTATAGGAATTGGACATCCCCAATAACGTTGTCTTGAAACACCCCAATCTTTCAGTCTAAAATTAATTTTTCCTTTTCCAATTTTTTTTTCTTCTAATATTGAAATGGTTTTTGCCACAGACTCGTCTGGAGCACTTAAACCATTTAAAAATTTTGAATTAATTATTTTTCCTTCTTCTGTGTATGCTTTTTTATTTATTTTGAATCCTTTTTCATTTTCACTTGGAGGCAAAACTACAGGATTTACAGGAAGTTTGTATTTTCTTGCAAATTCCAAATCTCTCTGATCATGAGCAGGGCAACCAAAAATTGCACCTAAACCATAATCCATTAAAACAAAATTAGCTATATAAACTGGTACTTTCATTTGTTTGTCTAGAGGATTAATTGCAATTAGGTTTGTTTTAAAACCAATTTTTTCTGCATTAGCTAATGCTTCTTCAGTTGTACCAGTTTTTAAACACTTATTTTTAAAATTAATAAATTCTTTATTATTTTCGTAAATTTTCGACACAGGATGGTCAGCAGATATTGCTAAAAAAGATAATCCAAATAATGTATCCGGTCGAGTTGAAAAACAACTAATTTTTTTAACATAATCATTTCCTAAAATATCAAAATCAATTTCACAACCAAGAGATCTTCCAATCCAATTCTTTTGCATTAATTTAACCTTGTCAGGCCAATTCTTTAAATTTTTTAGATTGTCTAGAAGTTGTTGTGAAAATTTTGTAATATCAAAGAACCATTGTGAAAGCTTTTTTCTTTCGACAACAGCTCCCGATCTCCATCCCTTCCCATCAATAACTTGCTCATTGGCTAAAACCGTTTTATCTACAGGATCCCAATTTACATAATTTTTTTTTTTTTTTAATAATCCTTTTTCATACATTTCTAAAAAAAATTCTTGCTGATGTTTATAATATTTAGAATCGCAAGTAGAAATTTCTCTGTCCCAATCAATTGAGAGACCAAGAAGTTTTAATTGTCTTTTCATTGTTTTAATATTTTTTTCTGTCCATTTAATTGGATGTAAATTATTTTCTCTCGCAGCATTTTCGGCAGGCATTCCAAAAGAGTCCCATCCCATAGGATGTAAAACATTAAATCCACTTAACTTTTTATATCTGGCTAAAACGTCACCTATAGTATAGTTTCTTACATGACCCATGTGTATTTTTCCAGAAGGGTAAGGAAACATTTCTAAACAATAAAATTTTTTTTTATTTTTTTTTATTGAAGTTTTGAAACTTTTTTTTTCTTCCCATATTTTTTGCCACTTCTCTTCAGAAGTTTTGAAGTTATATTTCTGCATTTACTTATTTTTTGAATATAATTTTGAGGATTTATGAATCTGGTTTTAAACGTTTATTTCCATATTTTTTTTTATACTCTTTTCTGTTTTTTTCATATTTTCCTTTTTCTAGTAAAGTAGCTGTTTTTAAAATTGCTAATTTTACTTCTTCTTCCAAGGTTGATTGAATTTTATTCACTGTACATTGTTGAAATTTATTACAAACTCGTTTGTGAATTATAATAGAAAGACCATCTGCTCTGATTTCATTGGATAAGAATCTTACTGTAATTTTAATTGCTTCATCATTTGAAGTTCCTTCATTATACCAATCTGTTATAATTATACCCCCCCCGAATAATCTACATTTGAAAGAGGTAAAAAATCTAAAACTTCTAGTGAAGCTCTCCATAGTTCATTAGAGGAAGCAAACTCAAAATTTGTTCCTTTTTTTCCAATTCCTTTTCCTAATCTAAATCCTCTTCCTTCCTCAATAGCCTGTTTCACTCTTTCATCGACATTAGGACTCACTTGTCTAGAATCACTGGGCTTGTATATTCCACATGAGGTTAATAAAATTATAAAAATAAATGGTATAACTAATTTTGTTAATTTGAGATCAATCATTTTACTGTAAGTATTTATATAAACATTCAATGAATTTAATTTAAAACAAACTAATGCATTAATAAAATATTAGTTACTTCAATAAATAGCGAATTTACTATGTTTTTTGTATCTAGTTTTGTGATATTTTTGCAACATGTTTAAAAAAATATAGTATTTATGCAAGTAATTTCAAGAAAATAGCCACTATTTGTGATATTTGTGCATCATTCATAATAATAATTATTATTAAAAGGAGAAATGCTTATGAATAAAATAAAGAAAATTGGTCTGTCAGCTCTTGCTGGTACATTAGCTTCTTTATCTGCGCAAGCAGGTGAGATGTCAGTGTCTGGTACAGCTGAATTGACCTATGTTCAACGGCACAGTAACGAAGTTACTGGTAATCCATTAGGACAGAAAAAGAATGTTTCTTTTTCTGGGTCTGGAGAATTAGACAATGGTTGGACAGTTAGCATCCTTCACGTAATGACAGATGCTATGTCTGGTATGTCAAGTTCTAGTATGACAATAGGAATGGGTTCACTAGGATCAGTGTCGTATGATTCTGGTACAGGTGGTTATGGATTGAATGCAATCGATAACGTTGTACCAATTGCGTTTGAAGAAGCAGATTACGGATTCAGTACTGGAATGGTTGATGCTGGTACAGTTGTAAGTAATACTGGTTCATTACACTGGAAGTTACCAGAAGTTATATCTGGCTTAGCACTTGAAGCAGGTTATACTCCAAGAGGCGGACAAGCTGCGGTAGCTGATGGTGGAAGTGGTGGCGAAGGTGGTTCTGACAGAGGTTATGAATTTACTGCTCAATTGAGTCCTGAAATGTTACCAGGTTTAAAAATCGGTGGCGGTTTCGGAGATCTTGAAAATGGCGGAACTATTCATGATAAGGATAGAGAAGAACAAACTATGTTTGCTACTTACGCATTCGGACCGTTGAGCGTTGGTTATCAATGGACAGAAGATGATGACAATAGCTCGACACAATACACAACAGATGTTTATGGTGCATCGTTTAATGTAAATGATGTATTTTCTATATCTTATCAATACGGTGAAACTGAATATGATAAGACAACAGCTGGAGCAGATGTAACTGCAGAATTCGAAGGAATATCTGCTGCTTACAACATTGGTCCAATGGCTATTAAGTTCACGCACAACGAAGGTAAGAACTATAATGGTACATCTGGAAAGAACGACGAAAACAGAGAGCTAAATCTATCGATGTCATTTTAATTTAACATAAAAGAAAGGAGAATTTTTTATGAATAAATTAAAAAAAGTAGGATTATCGGCTTTAGCTGGGACACTAGTGTCTTTGTCTGCGCAAGCAGGTGGAGTGTCTGTAAATGGGACAATGGAGCTAAGTTATACGACTCTTGACTCGAAGAAAACGACTGGTCACAAGATAGGTCAGAAAAAGAATATTTCGTTTTCTGGCGGTGGAGAGTTTGCCAATGGTTGGACGTATGGCATATTTCATGCCCAAAATGACGCTATGTCTGGTCTATCTAGTTCTAGTATGAATATTAACATGGGTGGAATATTTACTATTGCCTATGATTCTGGAACAGGTGGATATGGTGCAAACGCAGTTGATAACATTGTACCAACTGCATGGGAAGAAATTGACTATGGCTTTTCGACTGGAATAACTGACGTAGGTGTAGTATCCAAGTCAAAAGGTGTAGTTAACTTCACGCTTAAAGCGCCAGGTTCTGGAACGGGAATTTCGTATTCGTACGCTGCAAGGATGGGAGGAAACCATACTGCAGACGGTGCGACGGATTCTACTCCAGGTACAAACACAGCTGGACATAAAGGACATGACTTAGTAATTGACTTGCTAAACATTAATACCACACATGTCGGTTGGAGATTAGGTAGTGCCGCCGAGTATATAACACACCCAGGAAATTGCAGTGATTCACATGAATGGGTAATTGGTATGAATACATGTAACAGTCAATACGAAGATGCATACGCTGGTTCACTATACAATAGCATAAGATTGGGGCCACTATCAGCAGGTTTTCAAGCAACCTATAAGGATGATGGAAACGCAACAGCTGCTGGTATTGCAAATAATCAATCGTGGGTAGCCGGTGCGGCTTTCACTATTGGTAATGCTATATCTGTTAGTTATGGCAGAGGTTATGATGAGTATAAGTGGAATACAAAACCACCAAATTCGGCTTGTCGTAATGAAACTGCTAAATCTACAGCAAGCTGTATAGAAAAAGTTCACTCAAGTTACCGTGGATGGTCAGCAGCAATAAACTGGGGTCCTCTTGCACTTAAAGGTGTTCGAAACCATGTTGATAACGAAGGTGGTAACGCTGATGTTGTAGGTGGAAAATATCATCAAGAGATTAATCTATCAATGGCATTTTAAAGCATATTGTTACCAGTTAAATTAATTTATAAAAACCGGCCTAAATTTTTAGGCCGGTTTTTTTTTAGGTAACTTATTCCTGCCATTCCGTAAATATTTAGCATTTTTAAAGATTTAATATTTTTTTCTCTAATTCCTCCCAATGCAATAAATTTTACGTTGTATTTCAAAGCTAACAACCTAAATTTGCAAATCCCCAAATGTTTTCTGTTTTTTTCAATTTTAAACAAAGGAGATAAAAATATAGCTTCGCATCCTTGATCTATTTTTTTTTTTATTTCCATTTGATTGTGAGCTGAACCAATAATTTTAAAGTTTTTATTTTCATTTGATTTTCTTAAAATAAACCTTTTATTAAATGAGGGTATGTAAATACCATTGCATTTTAGTTTAATTGCTAATTTTAGATTATTTGAAATATAGAATTTCAATTGTTTTTTATTGCAATACGATCTTAATTTGTGGATATCAGTTTCATTTTGTTTCTTGGAATAATTCCTGTAAATTATTCCTAAATCTGTGGTATCTTTTTCCAAAACTTTTTTTTCGTATTTATCAACGAATAAAAAATATTTTGGTAATTTATTTTTATGCATAATGTTGTTGAAAGATTAATAGCGATTCAATCTGAAATCAAAGAACTTTTAAAAAAAAATAGTATAGAAAATATAAATCCCTGTATTGTTATAGTTTGTAAAACCTTTTCTATAGATAAAATATTACCTTTAATTGAAAGTGGTCATGTTCATTTTGGGGAAAATAAAGTTCAAGAAGCTGAATTAAAATGGCGCGAAGTTAAAAAAAGCCATCCAAACGTAAAGTTACATATGGTTGGCAAGTTACAGTCAAATAAAACTAAAGCTGCTCTAGAAATCTTCGATTATATTCATTCTGTTGATAATTATAAATTAGCAGCAAAAATTGTTAAATATGAAAAAGCATTGAATAAAAAAATTAAAATTTTTGTCCAAGTTAATATAGGAGAAGAAACTCAAAAAAGTGGTATTAGTCCAAAAGATACAAACGAATTTATAAATTATTGCAGAGATGTTCTTTCTTTGAATATAATTGGACTTATGTGTTTGCCTCCAATAAACCAAGACACAGAAAAATATTTTTTGCATTTAAGTAAACTTGGTAAACAGGCAGATCTTAGCAATTTAAGCATGGGCATGTCGGACAATTATCAAAATGCAATAAAATGTGGATCAACTTTTTTAAGGATTGGTTCAAAAATTTTAGGTGAAAGAAATACTAATTAGCCGATTTTTATTTTATCATTTGATTTTACATTTTTTAATAAAGTTAAAAAGTCTTTTTTAGAAACGGCTATGCAGCCAACAGTTGGTTTATAATTTTTTGTCAAATGTAAAAAAATTGCACTACCTTTATTGGGTACAATTGGTCTCGTGTTATAATTAATCTGAATAAACAAATCATATTTATGATCTCTTCTAAATAATTTTTCACCCTTTTTTTTTAAGATTAAATTATATTCTTTATTATATTTTGCATCATTAGGATCATTGCACCAGCCCATCCATTTTTTTATTGCTTTGCTCTCTAAATTAGAATTTATTTTTTTTATTCGATCAGATCGATAGTATAGTGTTCCCAAAGAAAAAATCCCTAGAGGAGTTGCCATATCACCTTCTTTCTTATCTTTTTTTATTCCCAATTTACCCAAAACACATTTAAAACGAAACTTTTTATAAATCAAAGTTCCATCTTTTTTTATTTTTATTAACATGGTGTATAGTTTTAGAATGACAAATATCACATTGAATATTATAGGACAAAGAGTTTTAACTGAAGTTTTTGAAGAAAAACGAGATATTATAAAAATGGATATTTTATTTTTTGAAAACTTAGATGATTATTTAAAAAATATTAAAAATGATAGTGAAAAAAATATTATTATTACAAATCTTTCTAACGCAGAATTAATTGAAAAAGCTAATTTTAAAAATGATTATCCTATTTTTTATTTAGCTAGTAAAAAAAATAATATAAATATTAAAAATAAATTTAAAAAACACGAAATAATCTATTTTCCTTTGAATTTTAAAAATTTTATAGAAAAAATAAAATTAGCATATATGAAATCAAAATTCATAGTTAACTCACAAATTCAACTTCTAAATTATACAATTAATTTAAATACTAAAGAAATTAGCAGTGATACAAATAAATTAAAATTAACGGAACGTGAAAAAGATCTTTTGTTATTTTTAAAGAATTCTAAACAACCTCAAAAAATAAAAAATATTCTTAAATCTGTGTGGGGATATTCTAAAGGAACAGAAACACATACGGTCGAGACTCATGTTCATCGATTAAGAAAGAAGTTTTTGAATTATTTTAATGATGATAATTTTATAAAAAATAATAAAAAAGGATATTATATTTAAATGGGTAGAAGAAATTTCATAGCCAAAAACTTATATTCCTTAAAGTATAAGAAAAGAGTTGTAAAACCAAAAAAAGGTAAAGGTAGTTTTAAAAGAAAGAAAAAATAATTTTAGTTTAGTCTAGCACCTATTTTTTGAATAATTTTTGAAGATATTTGGGTTCCTTTTTCAAGACTTTCCTTTATTGACAATTTATTAACATGGCCGTGTAGAAAACCTGCTGCAAAAAGATCACCCGCTCCTGTTAAATCAACAATTTTTAAATTTTTTTTACTACCGCATTCAACTACTTCATTTTTTTGTATTGCAAGACTTCCTCTCTCACCTCGGGTAATAACAAGTAGTTTTCCAAGCTGTTTGCCAAATGAAATTACTTCATCAAAGTTTTTGGCATCAATTAAAGATAAAATTTCTTGTTCGTTAGCAAAAGTAATATCCAATTTATTATTTACTAAATCTAAAAAACTTTTTTTATGACGATCAACACAAAACTGATCTGACAATGACATTGCTGTTTTTTTAGAGATATTCATAGCTTTATTAAAAGCAGTTTTAGGTTCACCCTCATCCCACAAATAACCTTCTAGAAAAATTAATTCACTATTTTTAACTGCATTTTCGTCAATATCTTTATCACTAATTTTTCCAGCTATACCTAAAAAGGTACACATAGTTCTTTCAAAATCAGGAGTAATTAAAATTAAACAAGTTCCCGTTGGTATTGTTTCTTCTTTTTTTTTATAACAATATTTTACCTTCTCATTCGTTAAACTTTTTTCATATTTATTACCTAATTCGTCATTATTTACTTTTCCAATGAAGGAAACTGGATTTCCTAATTGTGATAACCCAACTATAGAATTTGCAACAGAACCTCCCGCTATCGTTTCTTTAATTTTTAAATTTGATAATAGTTTTTTAAATTCAGACTCATCAACAAGTTTCATGGTGCTTTTGGTAAGATTATTTTCAGATAAAAAATTTTCTTCCACTTTACAAATTACATCAACTATAGCATTTCCAATTCCTAGTACTTTCATCAAAGTTCCTTTTGGTTATATTTACAATATTTAACTATGACACATTTCTTACATGATGGTGTCCTTGATTTGCAAGTATATCTTCCGTGTAAAAGCAATAAGTGATGTGAGTCTTTTAAATATTTTTTTGGAACTACTTTGTATAGGGCTTGTTCTACCTGATCCGGATTTTTACCAAGAGCCAATCCAGTTCTGTTGCTAACTCTAAATATGTGAGTATCAACCGCAATAGTTGGAAGTCCAAAACCTTCATTTAAAACTACATTTGCAGTTTTTCTTCCTACTCCTGGAAGAGTAAATAAATCATCAAAATTTTTTGGAACTTTTCCATTATGTTTTTCGATTAATTGTTTGGATAGCAAATAAATACTTTTGGCTTTGTTTCTAAAAATCCCTATACTTTTTATTAATTTTTCAATTTTTTTTCTCCCTAATTTAACAAAATGTTCAGGCTTATTGTGTTTTGGGTAAATATTTTTAGTTACGTTATTAACATTAACATCAGTACACTGGGCAGACAAAACAACTGAAACTAAAAGGGTAAATTTATTTTTATATTTAAGATCACTTCTAGGATTTTTTATTACTCTACTTAGATTTTTAAAAAGAGAATTTATTTCTCCTGATTTCATTTAAAATTCAAGACATTTCTCATTGAATAAAGCCCTGGTTTTTTATTCATTAACCATTTTGCTGCTGTTAATGCACCTTCAGAATAAAGAGCTCTATCAAATGCTTTATGATCTAAAGTGATGGTTTCTTTTCCGCTTGAAAATAAAACCTTATGGTTTCCTACAATTTCACCTTTTCTAATTGAATTAAAATTAATTTTTTTACTGTAAGGAAAAGTCTTTTTATTTAAATATTTTTTTCCCATTAAATTATAAAAGTCCTTATTTTTTCCCGTTGCAATACCTTTCCCAAACATTAAAGCAGTTCCTGATGGGTAGTCTTTTTTATATTTATGATGTATTTCAAAAACTTTGCTTAAAAAATTATCTCCAAGAGATTTAGAGGCTATTTCAGTTAAATATATTAACAAGTTTATTCCCAAACTCATATTACCAGCCTTAAGTATTGGAATTTTTTTTGAATATTTTTTAATTAAATTTTCTTCCTTTTTAGAAAAACCAGTTGTTCCAATAACCACTCTTTTGTTTAATTTAGATGCGATTTTTAATACTTCTAATGTGCACTTTGGAATTGTAAAATCTATAATTACATTTGCATTTTTAAATGCAGATAATGAGTTTAATTGAGGTCTCAAACCAGATATTTTTTTGTTAATTATTCTATTTTCTGTAAGTGAAACCAATTTAAAATTTTTTGAATTCTTAGATGACTTAACCAGCTGTTGTCCCATTCTTCCAAGACATCCAGTAATAGTTAGTTTCATTTTATTCATTTAATTTTTCCAAAAATTCTTAGCTTTTTCAAAGAAATTTCTAATATTAGGTGTTGTTTTATTATTTTCGAAAGTTCTAAATTTTTCTAGAAGCTCTTTTTGTTCTTTATTTAAAGAGACTGGTACTTCTGTTATTACTCTAATATATAAGTCACCATAATCTCTACTTCTCATTATTGGCATACCTTTGTCTCTTAATCTAAATTGTTTACCTGCTTGAGTTCCTGCAGGAATTTTAACTTTTGCTTTTCCTCCACCAATAGTTGGAACTTCTAAAACAGTTCCAAGTGCTGCGTCAGCTATTGATATTGGATATTCAAAAAAAAGATTTTCCTCTGATCTTTTAAAAATATCATGAGAATTAACATTTATAAAAATATATAAGTCCCCATTGGAACTTCCCTTTACTCCGGCCTCACCTTTGCCAGATAGTCTAATTCTTGTTCCATCATCGACTCCCTTAGGAATGGTAACCGATAATTTTTTGTAAGTTTGTTTTTTTCCTATGCCCCTGCAATTTTTACATGGATTAGAAATTTCTTCACCCGAACCTCCACATTGGGGGCAAGTTTGTTGAACTGTGAAAAAACCTTGATTGGACCTAACCTGACCATGTCCACCGCAAGCAGAACATTCACTTGGACTAGAGCCTGGCTCGGAACCGTGGCCATTACACTTGTCGCATTTCTCAGATGATGAATATTTAATTTCTTGTTTTTTTCCTGAATATGCATCTTCTAAAGATATTGTTGAGTCATATCTTAAGTCCGCACCTCTATTTTCGGATTGTCTTCGTCTGCCACTCCTTCTGCCTCCGCCAAAGCCATCGAAAAAATCTTCAAAAATATCTGATCCAAAAATGTCAGAAAATGTGTTGGTAAAATCAAAGTTTGCAAATCCACCTCTTCCACCTGCTCCATCAAAGGCTGCATGACCAAATTGATCGTAGTTTTGCCTTCGTTCTTTGTCGGACAATACATGATAAGCTTCGCTTGCTTCTTTGAATTTTTCTTCTGCAGCTTTATCACCTTTATTTCTGTCCGGATGATATTTTAAAGCTGATTTTCTGTAAGCCTTTTTTATTGCCTCTTGCGGTGTAGATTTGCCGACTCCCAAGACCTCATAATAATCTCTTTTTGCCATATAAACTTTTTAGACAATCGTTGTTTGTAGGTCTTAGGCTCTCTTTTCTTTGTCTTTATCCTTCGTTTTATCTTCTTTTACTTCTTCAAAATCCGCATCAACAACATTGTCATTTTTATTTTCACTTTGAGTTTTTTTGTTTGTATCTTTCGCATTTTGAGCATTAGCACTTTGCTGGCTTTTATAAACCGCTTCACCCAACTTCATTGAAGCTTGAACTAATTCTTGGGTTTTTTTCTTAATTTCTTCTGAATCGGTCCCTTTTAAAGCATTTCTTAAGTTTGCAGACGCCGTTTCAATTGCCTTTTTTTCGGCATCAGAAATTTTACTTCCGTGTTCCTTTAAACTTTTTTCTGTTGTATGTAACATTGTATCGGCTTGGTTTCTTGCATCCACAGCTTCTCTTTTTTTCTTATCTGCTTCTTTGTTGGCTTCAGCTTCTTTGACCATTTTATTAATATCCTCTTCACTTAATCCACCTGAAGCTTGAATTTGAATTTTTTGTTCTTTTCCTGTGCCTTTATCCTTGGCAGAAACACTAACGATTCCATTAGCATCAATATCAAAGGTTACTTCAATTTGAGGTACTCCTCTTGGGGCATTTGGAATTCCCACCAACTCAAAATTTCCTAACAATTTATTATCTGCAGCCATTTCTCTTTCACCCTGCATAACTCTGATTGATACTGCCGGCTGATTATCTTCTGCGGTAGAAAATACCTGACTTTTTTTTGTTGGAATTGTTGTGTTTTTCTCAATTAATTGTGTTGAGATCCCGCCTAAAGTTTCGATACCAAGAGAAAGTGGAGTTACATCTAAAAGCAGCACATCTTTAACATCACCTTGCAAGACACCTGCCTGTATTGCGGCTCCCATTGCAACAACTTCATCGGGGTTCACACTCTTGTTTGGCTCTTTACCAAAAAAGTTTTTAACTTCCTCCACAACTTTTGGCATTCTTGTCATTCCGCCAACCAATACTACTTCATTAATTTCTGCCGCACTTAATCCGGCATCTTTCAAAGCAGTTTTACATGGAGGCAGCGTTTTTTTTATCAAATTTTCTACAAGTGCTTCTAATTTTGCTCTTGTAAATTTTAAGTTAATATGTTTTGGTCCAGTTTTATCCGCTGTGATAAAAGGAAGATTAACTTCTGTTTGTGTTGCAGACGAAAGTTCTATTTTTGCTTTTTCTGCAGCTTCCTTTAAACGTTGCAAGGCCAATTTATCAGTCCTTAAATCAATTCCGTTTTCCTTCTTAAATTCATTTAGCAAGTAGTCTACGATAGTATTGTCAAAATCTTCACCACCTAAAAAAGTATCTCCATTAGTTGATTTAACTTCAAAGACTCCATCACCTATTTCTAAAATGGAAACATCGAATGTTCCACCCCCCAAATCATAGACAGCAATTTTTTTGCCGCCTTTTTTATCCAAACCATACGCAAGAGAAGCTGCTGTCGGTTCGTTAATTATTCTTAAAACTTCGAGACCTGCAATTTTTCCTGCATCTTTTGTCGCTTGTCTTTGGGAGTCATTAAAATATGCAGGAACAGTTATAACAGCTTGTTTAACTTCTTGACCAAGATATTTTTCAGCTGTCTCTTTCATCTTTTGTAAAATAGAAGCAGATATTTGTGAAGGTGAATATTTTTCACCTCTTGATTCTATCCAGGCATCATTATTGTCAGCTTTAATAATTTTAAACGGAGCCGTTTGAATATCCTTTTTTACATTGGGATCATCAAAATTTCTGCCCATTAATCTTTTAACCGCAAAAATAGTATTTTCCGGATTTGTAACAGCCTGTCTTTTTGCAGGTTGACCAACTAATTTTTCCTTATTTTCACCAAATGCTACTATCGAAGGTGTTGTTCTAGTTCCTTCGGCATTTTCTAAAACTTTAGGCTGTGTTCCATCCATAATGGCAACACAAGAATTAGTAGTTCCTAAATCTATTCCTATAACTCTACTCATAATTATTTAACCTTTTGTTTTATATAGGTGTTATTTTTAACACTACAAGTTCGACAATTATTTTTTAGTATCATGATTATCCTTATTTTCTTGATCTTTTTTAACATCTTCAGTTTTGAACCTTGTAACACCCACCGAAGAAGGTCTTAAAAGCCTATCTTTCATTGTGTATCCTTTTTGAATTTCTTGAACAACAGTTCCGGGTTCTTTTGAAGTATCATCGATTTCAAGCATTGCCTGGTGAAAATTTGGATCAAATTTTGTATTCAAACAGATAATTTGTTCAATATTATTCCGTTTGAAAATAGCAACTAAATCTTTTTCTATAATATCAAAAGTTTCCAGTATTTTTGGAAGATCTTTATTATCTTTAAATTTTTTATTATTCGTAATAGATATTTTTGCTCTTTCTAGATTATCAATTAATGCAAGCGACTCCTTAGCGAAAGAAAATCCTCCAAATTCAAAAGCTTCTTCTCTTTCTTTTTCAAACCTACGCCTTTGATTTTCCATTTCAGCCAATGTTCTAAGAAGTTTTTCTTCTAACTCTTTTATTTTATTATTAATTTGATCTTCTTTACTTTTAGATTCTGAAATTTCCGTTTCTACATTTTTTTCATTTCGAATCTTATCATCTTCGACAGTATTATTTGTATTGTTTTGACTTTGTTCATTCATTTTATCTTGCTTTAAATTTGCTTGGTTTTTTTCTTCTATTTTCATACAAATGTATATGGTAAAAAAATATTAAAATTCCAGTGTTTCATGAAAAAAATTAATAAAATAATTGTTGGTACTCATAATGATGGAAAATTTAAGGAAATTTGCGATTTATTGCCTAAAAATACTACAAAAATATCTCCAAAAGATTTACATATACCCGGTCCAAATGAAATAGGAACGAATTTTGAAGAAAATTCAAAAATTAAAGCGAAATATTTTTCAAAAAAAACAAATTTAATTTCTATTTCGGATGATTCTGGTCTGGTAATAGATTTGCTATCCGGCGCTCCAGGAATTTATTCATCAAGATGGGCCGATCCTACACGTGATTTCAATATTGCTATAGATAAGATTTATAGTGAATTAAAGAAAATAAAATTTGAATGGAATAAAAAAAAGGTAATTGCAAGGTTTGTTTCTTGTTTAACTATTTATTGGCCTAATGGAAAATTTGTTTCTAGTACCGGAATTGTTGAAGGAAGAATATCAGAGACTAAAAAAGGAAATTATGGTTTTGGTTATGATCCGATTTTTATTCCATCTGGATATAAAAATACATTTGGTGAAATGGAGTCAAATGAAAAACTTACAATTGATCATAGATCAAAAGCTTTTTCAAAAATTTCAAAATTTTTTTATTAGTTAACTTCTACAAACTTGTTATCAAATATTTGATATATATCTAATCTATGATTAATCATTTTATTTTCAAAGGAAAATTCACCAACTTCACCTTTATAAGATATTTTTTTATCGAAAATATTTTTTATCGAATCATTTCCTTTAATTTTTTTTAAATAATAAATTAAACCTAATAAATCGTACGACAAAATTGAAATTTGCGATGGATATTTATTAAAATTTTTCAAATAAACTTCCCTAAATTTAGAATAATTGATTAAATTTATAGATGGAAAGAAAATTTGATTTGCTGAATTTTCTTTAAGTAGAGTTTTATCAAACCATTGATTGAGAGTTACAAATGTTGCATCGTTGGAAGTAACATCAGAAAATGAAAAGGTATTAATTACGCTTTTTAAATTTTCACCAAAATCTGCAATTACTACAGAATCAAAGTTTATCTCTCCAAGCGTATATTTTTTTTTTAGATTTTCTAACTCTTCTTTATTTGTATGAATATCTGATTTTTCTAAAATTTCTATTCTTCTTTCTAATTTTTTTTTCCTTTCATTATAAGCAGTGATTTGTTCAATTTGAGAAGTTAATTTATCAGGTTCATTATCATAGGAATAAATATTCAAAAATTTATATTTTGATTTTACCAAGGCATTTCTTAATTCTTCTTCAAAATTTGATCTAGGTATAAGTACTATTGTTTTATTTAAATTTTCCTTTTTTAGAAAATTGATAATAGCATTTAATTGAGAATTTGCATTTATGCCTGTTGTGATTGTATTGTTTGGAATTGTTTTAGTTTTATTACTTAAAGATAAAAAAAATAAATTTTTAACTTCTTTCAGATAAATCAAATTTTGATGTAAAATTGGTCCAATCACTATCTGAATTCCTTCCTTCTCTAATTGCTTAGCAGCAAGTAGAGTTTTTTCAGGACTTGAATAATTATCTTTCGGGAAGATTTCGATTTGGTCATCATTTATTTTGGACAAAGCAAGTCTTATAGAATTTAAAACTGATTTTCCAACCTCTTGATATTTTCCCGAAAGTGGGACTATTAATCCAACTTTTAAAATACTTTCATCTTGATTTACTTCCTTTGCAAGACAATAGATGTTAGATAAATTAAGATATATTATTGTAGTAAGAATCAAAATAAATTTCATAAAACTTTATATTATTATATTAATTAAAAATGGATTTTTCATCTAAAGAAAATATTGACATGAAACAAGAAATTAAACCAGGGCTTTATATTGTATCAACGCCTATAGGCAATTTAGAGGACATCACTTTAAGAGCAATTCATATTTTAAAAAATTCCAAACTAATTTTATGTGAGGATACTAGAACTTCTATAAAATTACTAAAAAAATTTAGTATAAATACAAAAATGATGTCATATCACAAGTTCAATGAAAGAAAAAATTTAGGAAAAATTATTCAGCTAATAAAGAGCAACAAAATTGTATCTTTGATATCCGATGCTGGTACTCCCGTAATCTCTGATCCAGGTATAATTTTGATAAATGAATGCATTAAAAATGATATTGTTGTTCACCCCATTCCAGGACCATCAGCAGTAACCTCAGCCTTAAGTGTTAGTGGATTTGAAGAAAAGTTTCTGTTTTATGGTTTTTTACCAAATTCAGAAAATCAAATAAAAAAAAATATCAAAAATTTATGTGATTTTCCTTATTCAATAATTTTCTTTGTTTCTCCGCATAAAATATACAAGGTAATAAAAATTTTTAAAACATTTTTTTCTGGAAGAAAAATTATGATAGCAAAAGAAATGACTAAAATTTACGAAAATTTTATAAGAAGTGATATAAACTCGCTGGATTTATTAAAACATAATATGAAAGGAGAATTGACAGTAGTAATTTCTAGTCAATTTAACGTCAAAAAAAAAAGCTTAAATCAATTAAACGAATCAGTTAAAAATGAAATAAAACTTATGCTTAAAAAATATAGTAATAAAGATGTTTCAGAATTCATATCCAAAAGGGAAAAAATTTCAAAAAAAATAATTTACAACTATTGTATAACCTTAAAAAAATGAAAAAAATCACTTTATTAATAATTTTATTATTATTTTTTTTAAGTTGTGGAACAAATAATTCCACGAGCATTTTTGGTAGAGGGGTTAATATAGCTACGGATCCTAGAACTATTGGGACACAAATAGATGACTCGATTATGCAAAAAAATATAATTGCCAGGTTAATATTAACTGATAAAAAACATTTTCTTAAAATAGGTGTTAAGGTTATAGATGGAAGAATTTTTTTAACTGGAAAAGTTGATGATCCAGAAGAAAAACTTAAAATTACAAAAATAGCATGGGAGTCCAAAGGAGCAAGATCAGTCAAAAATGATATAAAGATAAAAGAAAAATTTAATTTTAAAGTTTCGGCAAAAGATGCATTAATAACTTCTCAATTAAGAGTTGCAATGATTATTGATAATGAAATAAAAAATTCAAATTATAAAATCGACACATATAAAAAAAAGATTTATATCTACGGCATAGCTTTTACTGAAGAAGAAAGAAGAAAAGTAATTAATGAAGCAAAAGAAGTCTTAGATGTTGAAAATGTTATAGCAAGCATTTTACTTGTTGAGGATTTAAGTAGACAAAAAAATTAATTTTTTTTACCATAATTAATAACCTCGGAAGAATATGCAGCTACAGAAGCTAAATTTAATATATCAGAGGTAGATGATCGTAGAGGAGCTATTTCAATTGGTTGTCCTAATCCTATTAATAAAGGTCCAACTACCTTAGCTGCACTTAAACTTTTCATTAATTTAAATGAGATTGCAGCACTATGTCTACCTGGCATAATTAGAATGTTTGCATTACCTACAATATCTGAAAATGGATAAAGTTCTTTAAATTCTTCGTTCAATGCAACATCTGGCTGCATTTCACCATCAAACTTAAAATTAACTTTCTTTTCTTTTAAAATTTCTACTGCGTCTCTTAAATTTTTAGTAGCTCTAGTTTTAGGAGTTCCAAAAGTTGAGTGAGATAAAAAAGCAACTTTTGGATCAAAACCAAAAATTCTAGCTACCCTTGCTGACGATATAGCTATTTCAGAAAGTTGTTCAGCTGTGGGTATTTCGTGAACAGTTATGTCAGCTACAAATACAGTTCTGCCTCTGTTCACTAGTATATTCAAACCAAAAATTATTTCACCTGATCTTGGGTCTACTACACGCTTCACTTTATCAAGTGTTGAAGTATACCGTCTCGTATTTCCTGTTACCATTGCATCTGCATCACCACATGAAACCATGCAAGTTCCCCATACAACTCTGTCATTTCTTACCAATCTATCACAATCTCGTTCTAAAAGACCTTCTTTTCGTTGCATTTTTTTGTAAAGAAATTTTGAGTATTTTTCTCTTTTTGCAGTATTTGTAGAATTTACTATTTCTATTTCGTAATTTTTATCTAAACCAATTTCTTTTAGTCTTTCTTGTACAATTTCTTTTTTTGCTATAAGTATTGGAGTTCCCAATCCATTATTTTTAAAAGCTATAGCTGCTTTTAAAGTATGTTCGTCTTCGCCATCAGCAAAAACAACTCTTTTTTTAGTTTTTCTTATTTGTGAATTTATTCCTTGCATTATGGTTAGTGATGGATCAAGTCTTTGTTTTAATTGTTCTTTATATGTATCCAAATCTTTTAGTTTTTTTCGAGCTACTCCACTTTTTATTGCTGCTTTTGCTACAGCGACTGGTATAACGCTAATTAATCTTGGATCAAAAGTTGAAGGGATTATATATTCTTTTCCATATTTTGGTCTTTCTCCTCCCATGGCAGCTACAACTTCATCAGGAACATTTTCTCTTGCAAGTTCAGCTATTGCGTGTGCGGCAGCTACTTTCATTTCTTCATTGATTGTTCTTGCTCTAACATCTAAAGCACCTCTAAAAATATAAGGAAAACCAATTAAATTATTTACTTGATTAGGATAATCGGATCTTCCGGTAGCTACGATAGCGTCATCTCTTACTTCATAAACATCTTCTGGTTTTATTTCTGGATCAGGATTAGCACAAGCAAAAATTATTGGATTCTTAGCCATGGTTTTTATCATTTCTTTAGTAAGAATATCTTTTGAAGATAATCCTAAAAAAACGTCTGCACCTTTTATTGCTTCTTTTAGTGTTCTTAATTTTGTTTTTATTGCATGAGCAGATTTCCATTGATCAAGATTATCTCTTCCACGGTACAAAACTCCTTTTCTATCCAACATGATTATATTTTTATTTGGAACACCATTGCTTTTAAATAAGTTAGCACAAGCTATTGCCGACGCACCGGCTCCGTTTACAACAATTGTTATATCTTTAATTGATTTATTAGATATATCTAAAGCATTAATTAGAGCCGCCAAAGTTATTATTGCTGTACCATGCTGATCATCATGAAATATAGGAATATCTAATTTTTCTCTCAACCTTTGTTCTATTATAAAACAATCTGGAGCAGCAATATCTTCTAAATTGATTCCTCCAAAACTTTTTCCAATATTTGATATACATTTAATAATTTCATTAGCATCGGATGAATCTATTTCTAAATCGATCGCATCTATATCCGCAAAACGTTTAAATAACACTGCCTTGCCTTCCATTACGGGTTTTGAAGCTAATGCACCTAAATTTCCTAAGCCAAGTATTGCAGAACCATTGCTTATCACGGCCACTAAATTTCCTTTAGTTGTGTAATCGTATGCTGCGTCAGGATTTTCTGCTATTACTTTTACTGGAGCAGCTACTCCAGGAGAATAAGCAAGCGCCAAATCTCTTTTGCTTGTCATTGGTTTTGAAGATAAAATTTCTATCTTTCCTGATTTTCCGCTGTTGTGATAATCTAAAGCTTCCTGATCAGTGTATTTATCTATTTTTGACTTTTTCTTCATTTTAAAAGTGAGTATCTTGTAATTGTCACAAAATTAAGGCTTATATGTCAAGATGAACTTAATAGTTTCAACATCTACATTTAGTTTTTTTACATTAATTAGTCGAATACTTGGTTATGTTAGAGATGTATTAATTGCAATATTTTTAGGTACAAGTATTTTTGCTGATGCTTTTTTTGTTGCCTTTAGGTTACCAAATACATTCAGAAGATTATTTGCGGAAGGAACATTTAATGCGGCCTTCATACCTAGTTATGCGGGAGCCTTAACAGAAAACAAAAAAAAAGCTGATAATTTCGCAAAAAATGTATTCAATTTACTTTTTATTGTTTTGTTATTCTTTGTCTTAATAGCAGAAATTTTTATGCCTCAATTAATTTATTTAATTGCTCCAGGATTCTATAAAGATCCTGAAAAATTCAAACTTGCTATAGATTTAAGTAGAATCACTTTTCCATTTTTATTTTTTATATGTTTAGCATCTTTTTTTTCTGCAATACTTAATTCACATAATAAATTTGCTGTTGCAGCAGCTGCACCAATTATATTAAACGTAGTTCTAATTGGATCATTATTTTTTTCACAGTGGCTTAATATTTCTGATGTTTTAACACTTTCCTATGCTGTTTCTTTTGCAGGCTTATTGCAATTTTTAATATTAGTATTTTTTGTAAGAAAAAATTTCAAATTAATTTTGAGTATAAAAGTAAAAATAGATAAAAAAATAAAATTCTTTTTCCGAAAATTGATTCCTAGCATTTTTTCTTCCGGTGTAACTCAAATAAATATTTTAGTAGGAACTATAATTGCTTCTTTCCAATCTGGCGCAGTCTCCTATCTTTATTATGCAGATAGAGTTTATCAAATCAATCTTGCTGTTGCCGGAATAGCTGTTGGGACAGTTATGTTTCCAGAATTATCAAAACACATAAAAAATAATAATTCTGACAAGGTTTTAAATCTGCAAAATAGATCTCTAGAACTTTGTTTATTTTTGTCTATACCAGCTTCAGCTGCTCTAATTATAGCGCCAGAAGCAATTATTACCTCGCTATTTGGTTATGGTTCTTTTGATAATGACAGTGTTGCTAATACTGCTATCGCACTTACTTTTTTCGCATTTGGTGTACCTGCATTTTCAATATTAAAAATTTTTTCAAATTTTTTTTTCGCAAGAAATGATACTAAATTACCTTTTTATCTATCCGTTTTATCAGTTATATTAAATATTTTGATAAGTTTATTATTTTTCAAAAAAATCGGTTTTGTTATTATACCGATTGCAACTTCAATTTCTTCTTGGATTAATGTTATTTTGCATTTTTATTTTATCAAAAAACAGAATTTACACAACTTTGATAAAATATTTATTTACAAATTTCCCCGTATGATTTTTTCTACAATTGTAATGGGAACAATATTGTATTTTATGTTAGGTATTTTTTCTGATAAATTTAGTTATAATGAAAATTGGAAAATAATTTACTTATTTATTATAGTTAGTATTAGTTTAGTGAGCTACTTTTTTGTTTCAAATTTTTCAGGGGCTTTTAAGTTTAAAAATATTAAACTAAGATAACCTTGTAACATATATGAAAAAAAAAAAATATTTTCAGGAGTTCAACCAACTGGGAATTTACATTTAGGAAATTACTTAGGAGCAATAAAAAATTTTGTTGCATTACAAAATGGCAATGATTGCATATATTGTATAGTTGATCTGCACGCTATAACAGTTAAACATGATCCTGAGGAGCTCAGACAAAATACTTTGGAAATTATTGCAAGTTTTTTAGCAGCGGGTTTAGATTATAAGAAAAATATTTTATTTAACCAATCTAGCGTAAGTGCGCATGCAGAGTTTGCTTGGATTTTAAATTGCGTATCAAGAATTGGATGGATGAACAGAATGACACAATTTAAGGAAAAGGCAGGAAAAAATAAAGAAAATGCAAGCGTAGGTCTATTTGTTTATCCATCTCTTATGGCTGCGGATATACTTCTATATGATGCGACTCATGTTCCGGTTGGAAGTGATCAAAAACAACATATAGAACTTACTAGAGATATTGCTCAGAAATTTAATAAAGATTTTAATTGTGCGGAACTTCTTACTATACCTGAACCTTTAATACAAAATGAATTTTCGAGAATCATGAGTTTAAAAGATGCAAAAAATAAAATGAGCAAATCCGATCCTTCAGATCAAAGTAGAATTAATTTAAAAGATGGAATAGATGTTATTGCACAAAAAATTAAAAAAGCAAAAACCGATAGTTTGCCAATACCATTAAATAAATCTGAATTTCATTCAAGACCAGAAGCAGAAAATTTAATAAATATATATTGTAGCCTAAGTGGAAATAATTTGGAAAAAACGTTGAATGAATTTGGAGGTAAAAATTTTTCGTTTTTTAAAGAAAAACTAACGGAAATACTAATAAGCAAAATATTACCAATAGGAACCGAGATTAAAAAATTACTTAAAGATGAAAAATATTTGAATTCAGCGTTAAAAGAAGGAAATTTAAAAGCAAATTTAATAGCAAAAAACAACCTAAACAAGATTTATGATAAAATTGGTCTGTTAAGGTTCAGTCAATAATAAATTTACAATTTTGTTTTTTGATAATTTTGTGTATATCTTATGGTATTATGTTTGTGCAAACTGGACAAACTCCTAACCCAAATACTTTAAAGTTTATACCTGGAAAAAGGGTATCGGAAGTTGGTCCACTCGAGTTTACAAATATAAAACAGTCTGAAAATAAATTAATTAAAGACATATTATCAATAGAAGAAGTTAATATGGTTTTTTTAGGCTTAGATTTTATAACTGTAAAAAAAAATGAACAAATTTTATGGGAAGCAATTAAACCAAAAATAATTTCTCTAATTAATGAATATTATTTAAAGGATAACATTAATGTTTTGGGTAACAATTATCTTAAACAAAAATTAGAAAATAATGAATTAGGCGATGAAAATTAAAAGGCAAAAAACACATCCAATAAATTATAGAAAACAGCTTATTCAGTTAGCGAAATTCTATGGAATAGTAGAAATTAAAAACTATTTTAAAAGTGCCAAGAGATTAACTAATTCCCAGATAGAACTTATTTTAATAAAGAACAAAGTTAAACTTCCTTCAAAAAAAAGCCTTTCAAAAATTGGTCGACTGATAATTTTAAGAAACAAATACTTACACCAATTATTTTATACTTTGGCTGTTACCGTAATTGTTATAGGCTTTTTTGGTGGAGTGCCATACTTAATCGAAAATTTTCATAAAATTGATTCTGGTATGTGGAAAAATAAAGATGAAGTTGCTAGATATAGAAATGATACTATTGATAAAATACTAAAAAAAAACAAAAAAAAATCACTCATTATTGAAGAAGATTTAGAAGAATTTGTTGAAACCGTAATAAAATTTAAAGAAGAAGATACTTCGGATAACAAAGTTAGTTTAAGTGCGTCTGTTGTAGCTTCTTTGTTTGAAGATCATGATTATGATCTATCTAAAATTAGAAAAGGTAAAAAAGTTAAACCATTTTATATTTCGTTACTTCCTAAAGATATATCGTTGATTGAAGACACCAAGGAAAGAAAAGAATTGTTTATTAAGATAATTCTTCCGCTAATTTTACAAGAAAATAATAGAATAGAAAAAGATAGAACAAAATTATTCGAGTTACTTGCTAAAAAATCCAACAGCAAACAAGATAAAAATTGGATAAAATGGAAATTTAAAGAATACAAAATAAATAATTCTGATATTTCGGAATTAAAAATAAGAATGGATATTATTCCAGTATCTTTGGCTATTGCCCAGGCTGCAATAGAAAGTGGATGGGGAACTTCAAGATTTGCATTAGAAGGTAATGCCTTATATGGTCAATGGACTTATTCTGGAAAAGGATTGGAACCTTTAGATAATGAAGATGGCAAACATAAAGTTATGCAATTTAAAATTTTAACAGCATCTGTCAAAGCATATAAGAAAAATTTAAACACTCATAGTGGTTATAAGAAATTTAGAGAAGCAAGGGCAAATTTAAGAAGTCGAAATGAAAAAATAAATGGATTAAAATTGACAGAATATTTAGATAAATACGCTGCAACAGGAAAAACTTATACAAAAAAATTGGAATTAACAATTAAAAAAAATTCTCTTTCAGATTTCGATAAAGCAGAACTTCTTTCAATTGGTTTAAGAAAAGAAATTAATCTATAAAATTTAAATTTAATATTCAGAAATAACATATTGTATTCCTAACCATCTCCATCCTTCATTATCATTTATAGAGCAATTAATTCTTCCTCTTTCTGTTGTAAATTTTTCTTGAATTTTAACAATTAAAGTATTTTTATTCTCTAAATATATTTTTGATTTTCTCCAACGATTACCTTCGTTGGAATAACAACTTATGTTTTGTAAATTTTTTTGTTTTTCAAAAAAAATAATTTTTACGTTAGGTGGATTTTCACTTAACTGAAGGTATTTATTTTCTGGATAAATTTTCTTAAATTGTAAAGGTATCGTATTTATTAAAAATTTGAATCTATCTATTTTTCCATAATTTTCATTGATAGGAAATCTTGGTAATTCAAAATAATCTTTTGTTAAATCAATTACTCCTGAATGTTGTCCAAAAGCTAATTTAAAATTGTACTTTTTTACTATCTCTTTAAAATCGGAACTATATTCTCCAAATGGATAAGAAAAATATTCTGGACTATATCCTAAATTTTTTTTAAAAAGATTTATGGATTTTTCTAAATCTGTAATAATATTTTCTTTTTTTTCATCTACCAAGTAATTATGAGTGTGACTGTGGTTTCCAATAACTACTAGCCCACTTTTTAGTACGTCTTTAATTTGTTTCCAATTCATATATCCATTTTTTCCAACATCTGCAGTTGCAATAAAAAGTATGAAAGGAATATTTTTTTCTTTCAAATAAGGCCATGCATTTTCATAGAATGACTGAAATCCATCATCTATTGTTAGTAAAATTTTTTTTACTTTGTTGGGTTTTAAAATTTCTTCATATAGATTTTTGGGATGTAAAAAATTTATTTTTTTATTTTCTATAATATTAATTTGCTCTTTAAAAATATTCATTTTAATGTTAGTGGAAGGGTATTTATGTTCATCAAAACGATGATACATGAGTGCAATTATTCCCTTATCAAATTCAAAATATCTGTTATTTTCACTGTAAGAATTTGAATTTAAAAAAATAACCATTAGCAAATATATCAAAATGAATTTTTTGGTCATTGATGCAGCCTCGAATAAAATTTGTTTTTTTTCACACTTTAATCATAATTCTTATAATCAATCTTTTGAAAGTAGTAAAAATAATTATGAAAAATTTTCTATTTTATTGTTTGATTTTTTAAATCAAAACAATATTAATTTGAGTAAATTAAGCAATTTATTTGTAAATCAAGGACCTGGAAGTTTTTCTGGAATTAGAACCTCGATAGCAGTAGCAAAAGGTTTATCTATTACAAACAAATTAAATTTGTATGGATTTAATTCTGACGATTTAAAAGATAAGAATTATATGGATATTATTTTTTTATATGAAAAAGGATATTTAACAAAAAATTTGATTAAACCAGTTTATAAGTTAGAATATACGTAAGAAAAAATGTTAGCTACAATAGAAGAAAGATGTAAACAAAAAGGTGTGAAGTTAACAGATCAAAGAAAATTGATTGCACAGGCTATGTCAAATTCCCATGACCACCCTGATGTTGATGAGTTGTACAAGAGAGTTTCTAAAATTGATTCAAAAATTAGCATAGCAACTGTTTATAGAACTGTAAAACTTTTTGAAGAAATAGGAATATTAACTAAACATGATTTTAAAGGAGGAAAGGCAAGATACGAAGAACAACCTGAAAGTCATCATGATCATTTAATTGATGTAAAATCTGGAAAAATAATCGAATTTGTTGATGAGGAAATTGAGAAACTTCAAAAAATAGTAGCTGAAAAATTAGGTTACAAGTTAATAGACCATAAATTAGAACTTTATGGAGTTAAAAAAAAAGAAATAGATTAAATTTGCCGAAAAAAATTTTTATAAAAACTTTTGGATGTCAAATGAATGAATATGATTCTAATCGTATTCTAGATTTGGTTAAATCGATTGGGTATGAAAAAACAGATAATCAGACTGATGCAGAATGCTATATTTTAAATACCTGTCATATAAGACATAAAGCTACAGAAAAGGTCTATTCTGAAATTGGTAGAGTGAAAAAAAAATTTAGAAACAATAAAAAACCTTTAGTTATAGTCGCGGGGTGCGTGGCGCAAGCAGAATCAGAAGAAATGTTAAAGCGAAACCCATATATTGATATGGTAATAGGTCCTCAATCTTACCATAAAATTAATGATAAAATTTTGAATTATTCTAGAACAAAACAGAAAGTTAATTTGACAGAATTTGATGTTGTAAAAAAATTTGACGAATTAAAAAAAATAAAAAATAACAATAATAAAATTTCTAGTTTTTTAACTATTCAAGAGGGTTGTGATAAATTCTGTAATTTTTGTGTAGTACCTTATACTAGAGGACCAGAATATTCGAGACCTCCTAAACAAATAATTGATGAAGCAAAAAATTTAGTAAAAAAAGGATCTAGAGAGATTATATTATTGGGACAAAATGTTAATGCGTATCGTTACATATTAAATGGAAAAGAATATAAATTATCAAATTTACTTTTAGACCTAGAAAAAATTAAAGATCTTATCCGAATAAGATTTACCACTTCTCATCCCAAAGATATGACAAATGATTTAATTGATTGTTTTAAAAATTGTTCAAAACTTATGCCTTTTCTGCATTTACCCGTGCAAAGTGGATCGGATAAAATTTTAAAACTTATGAATAGAAAGTATGATGTTAAATATTATTATTCAATTATCGAAAAATTAAAAAAAATTAATTCTAATATAGGTTTTTCAAGTGATTTTATTATTGGATATCCTGAGGAAAATGATGCAGACTTTGAAAAAACTATGGATTTGGTAAAAAAAGTTGAATTTATTAATTCTTATTCGTTTATTTTTAGCCCAAGACCCGGTACACCAGCTGCAAAAATGCAAAAAATTCATAACGATATTACAAAAAATAGACTGAAAATTATTCAAGATAAACTCTCTAATTTACAATTAAAAAAAAATAGAGAATTGAAAGAAAAAAAAATTGAAGTTTTGGTTGAAAATAAATTGAAAAACCAAAATAGTTATTTTGGTAGAACTAGAAAAATGACACCAATAATTTTTGAATCTACGTCGTGTGGTCCAGGAGACCTGATTCAGGTTAAGATCATTTCTTCAAATCAAAATAATTTATTTGGTAAACATATGAAAAATAAATTTGAAGCAGCATAATACTGTGGAAAAATATAATTTAAATTCAGTTAGAAAAGATTTAAAGACAGTTTACTCCGATAACAATTCAATTAGCTTGGTATTTAAAGACAATAATATCTTAATGGGAGTAGTTGGTGAACTTGACTCAAATTTAAGGGAATTAGAGAAATTGAGTGAGTCAAATATTTATTTTCGTGGTAATTCTATTATAGTTAAAGGAAATCAAAAATCGAATGAATTAGTTAGAAATGCTATAGAGTTTTTAACCTATCAATTTAAAACGCATGGTATAATCGAAAAAAAAGATGTAATTTCATCGTTGGATAAATTTATGATAAACGAACAAAATAACAATCATCTACATCAAGTAGAATATATAATTAAAACACATAAACGAACTGTAATTCCAAGATCAAAAAAGCAGAAAGATTATGTCAAAGCTTTAAAAGAAAATGATATTGTAATTTCCAATGGTCCTGCAGGAACAGGAAAAACATATTTAGCTGTCGCAGTGGCATTAACAATGCTTCTTGAAAAAAAAATTGATAGAATTATTTTATCAAGACCAGCGGTTGAAGCGGGAGAAAAACTCGGTTTTTTGCCTGGCGATATGAAAGATAAAGTTGATCCATATCTTAGACCTTTGTATGATTCTCTTTATGATTTATTAGATTATGAAAAAATACAAAAAAAAATAGAAATTGGTGATATTGAAATAGCACCCGTAGCTTTCATGAGAGGAAGAACTTTAAAAAATTCATTTGCAATTCTTGATGAAGCACAAAATGCTACAGATATCCAAATTAAAATGTTTTTAACACGAATTGGTGAAAATTCAAAAATTGTTGTAAATGGAGATGCTTCACAAATTGATTTAATAAATAAAAATCATTCTGGGCTGGTTAGATCAAAAAATATATTAAAAAACTTAAAAGAAATAGCTGTAGTAGATTTTGATCATACTGATGTTGTTAGACATCCACTGGTTACGAAAATTGTAAAAGCATATAATGATTTCGAAGATGATTAATGCCGGTGTGGTAGTAGAAAATAAATTATGGAACAAAAAAATTAAAAATCCAAGTAACTATATTAAAAAAAAAATCAAAAAAATCTCAAAATTCAACTCATTAAAAAAAAAACGTTTTTCATTGACAATTTTATTAACTGACAATTCCAAAATGAAATATTTGAATAAAGAATTTAGAAGCAAAAACAAAATAACGGATGTTTTGTCTTTTCCAAATTTAGATGATATGGATTTAAAAAAAAAAAATAATGAAGAAATTTATTTAGGAGATATTGCTATAAGCTATGAAATAGTCAATCGAAGATCAAAAGATAGTAACTTTTATTTAGAATTTGATAAAATGTGGATCCACGGATATTTGCATTTGTTGGGATATAATCATAAAAAAGTTAGAGATTATAAAGCAATGAAAAAGATGGAAGATAAAATTTTGAAAATATTTTAATGAAGCAGTTTTGAATCAGATATTTAAATATAAAAATAATATTTTTTTTTTTATTCCTTTTATTTTGGGTTTTTTTACCTCTTTTAGTTTTTCACCTTACAATTTAATTTTTATAAACTTTTTAACTTTTCCTGTTCTCTTATATCTTTTAAATGTTGGAAAAAAATTTAAATTAAATAATAAATATTTTTTTCTTATAGGTTGGTTTTTTGGTTTTGGTTATTTTTTAAGCGGTCTATATTGGATTTCAATTTCTCTTACCTACGAGGAAATGTTCAGATATTTAATTCCTTTTACAATAATTTTAGTTCCTGCTTTTCTAGCAATTTTTTATGGAATAGTTACATTAATACTTAAGAAATTTGTTTCTAAAAAAATAAGTTTTATTTTATTTTTTTCGCTATTTTTCTCAATTTTAGAATTTATACGTGGAAGTATACTAAGTGGTTTTCCATGGAATTTAATTGCATATAGTTGGTCATGGTCTTTAGAAATAATCCAAGTCATTTCTGTTATTGGAACTTATTCATTAAACTTAATATCTATAACTATTTTTTCTTTACCTTTTATTTTATTTGTTAAGACAAAATATAATAAAAAATTTTGGTTCCTTTCCTTTTTTTTAATTCTTTTTGCTACAAATTATTTTTATGGATTTAAAATTTTATCACAATATAAAGAACAAAATATCGAGAAACATGATTTTATAATAAAAATAATATCACCAAATATTGATTTAAAAGAATTTCTTAAAAGTGAAAATAATGACTTAACAATTAAAAAATTGATCGAATTAAGCAATCCACAAGCTGATCAAAAAACTATCTTCATTTGGCCAGAAGGAATGCTTTCGTCTATATATTTAAGCGAGATAGAAAAATATCGTCAAGTATTTTACGAGTCATTTTCAAATTTACATTTAATTATCCTTGGAATTAATAATTTGGAATATCGAAATAATATTGAAAGCGTCTATAATTCTTTGGCGATTGTAGATAATAATTTAAATCTAATCGGTAATTATAATAAAAATAAACTTGTTCCATTCGGAGAATTTTTACCAATGGAGAAATATTTTCAGAAATTAGGATTAAAAAAAATTACATATGGATATAAATCCTTTTCCAAAGGTAAACAAAGAAATGTAATAAATATTAAGAATAAATTTTATGATTTTAAATTGTTGCCTCTAATTTGTTATGAAATAATCTATTCAGGTAAAATTAATATTAAAAAGCAAGACGTAGATTTGATTGTGAATATTTCAGAAGATGGATGGTTTGGCAATTCGATAGGTCCCTATCAACATTTTAACAAGGCAATTTATAGAGCAATTGAAGAGGGTAATTACATCGCCAGATCTGCTAATAATGGAATTTCAGCTTTTATAAGTCCCAATGGTAGAATATTACATAAAACAGAATTTAATAAAGCAAGTACAATTGTAGCTAGCTTGCCAATGTATAAAAGTAAAACAATTTTTTCAAAATATGGAAATAAAGTTTTTGTTTTTATAATTTTCTTATATATTTTGTTAATTTTTTACTTTAAAAAAGTTGAAAAAAATGAAGAGAAAAAATTATCTTTTTACAAGTGAATCTGTTTCCGAAGGTCACCCTGATAAGGTATGTGATCGTATATCTGATATGGTAGTGGATACTTATTTAGCAAAAGAACCTTTTTCAAGAGTAGGATGTGAAACTCTAGCAACAACAAATAAAGTTGTTTTGGCAGGAGAAACAAGAGGGCCCGAAATAAAAAAAGATGAATTAACACAAAAAATTAGAGCATGTATTAAAGATATTGGATATGAGCAAAAAGGATTTCATTGGAAAAATTCTGATATTGAAATTCATCTACATTCTCAATCGTCAGATATAGCCATGGGGGTTGATGCAAAAGGTAATAAGGATGAAGGAGCTGGAGATCAAGGTATAATGTTTGGTTATGCATGTAATGAAACTGAAAGTTTAATGCCAGCACCAATTTATTATTCCCATAAAATATTAGAATTAATGGCAGCTGATAGAAAAAAAGGTATTGCGGACAAATTAGAGCCAGACTCAAAAAGTCAAGTTACATTGATGTATGAAAACGGAATACCAACAAAAGTAACATCAATTGTAATTTCTACTCAACACTCTCCAGATGTTAACCAGTCTCAGGTTAAGGAAATTGTTCGGCCATATTTAAAAAAATCATTTCCAAAAGAACTATTAACAGGATTAAAAGAAGAGGAGTTTTATGTAAATCCAACGGGTCAATTTATTATTGGAGGACCTGATGGAGATGCAGGTTTGACAGGTAGAAAAATCATAGTTGATACATATGGAGGAGCTGCGCCTCATGGCGGCGGAGCTTTTTCTGGAAAGGATCCAAGTAAAGTTGACAGATCAGCCGCATATGTCGCAAGATATATTGCAAAAAATGTTGTTGCTTCAAAAATTGCGAAGAAATGTTTAATTCAACTTGCATATGCTATTGGGGTATCCAAACCTTTGTCAATCTTTGTTGATCTTTTTGATGATGATGAAAAAAAAAATAAACATGTTGAAAATTTGATAAAAAATAATTTTGATTTAAGCCCAAGAGGCATTAGAGAAATGTTAGGTTTAAATAAACCTATATACGAATGTACTGCAGCCTACGGTCATTTTGGAAGAAAACCGAGGGCCAATGGCTCTTTTTCTTGGGAAAAAACTGATAAAAAAGATCTTTTTACTAAGTAGATCTTGAAAAATTAATTAAATTTAATATATTCACATTACATTGTTGAAATTTCAAAAATGGGCCTAGGCCCATTTTTTTTTGGGAGTAATGAAAATGTTAAATCAGACATCAGATAAGCTTGAACTTATTAGAATTGCAGAAGCAGTGGCTTTAGAAAAATCCATTGATAAAGAATTAATTTTATCATCAATGGAATTAGGCATAGTAAAAGCAGCAAAAAGTAAATTTGGACTTGAAAATAATATTAAGGTTACAATTGACAGATCTACTGGAAATATTAGTATTTACCGAGTACTAACGATTGTTGAAAACCCTACAAATCATAATACTGAAATATCATTAGTTGAAGCAAAAAAAATTGATAAAGAAAATGAAATTAAAAAAGTTGGAGATGAAATATTAGAAAGTTTACCATCATTTGATTTTGGAAGAATTGCAGCACAAACAGCTAAACAAGTTATTACTCAAAATGTTCGTGAAGCCGAAAGAGAACGACAATTTAATGATTTTAAAGACAAAAAAGATAATATTTTAAGTGGAATTGTAAAAAGATTAGAGTTTGGAAATGTAATAGTTGATCTTGGAAAAGCTGAAGGAATAATCAGAAAAGACGAAATGATACCTAGAGAAAATATTAAAACTGGAGATAGAGTAAAGGCGTACTGTTATGATGTTAGAAGAGAAATTAGAGGACAACAAATCTTTTTATCTAGGGCTCACCCTAAATTTATGGAAAAATTATTTTTACAAGAAGTTCCAGAAATATACGATGGCTTAATTGAAATTAAATCTTCTGCTAGAGATCCTGGAAGTAGAGCTAAAATTTCGGTTAATGCAAAAGATACTTCTTTAGATCCAGTTGGAGCTTGTGTTGGCATGAGAGGAAGTAGAGTTCAAGCTGTTGTAAATGAATTGCAAGGTGAAAAAATAGATATAGTAAATTGGTCGGAAGATCCTGCAACATTAGTGGTTAATGCGCTTTCTCCTGCCGAAGTACAAAAAGTTATAATAGATAATAATTATAAAAAACTTGATGTAATTTTAAACGAAGAAAATTTAAGTAAAGCTATAGGACGTAGAGGACAAAATGTAAGATTAGCATCAAAACTACTGGATTATGAAATAAATATTCTAACTGAAAAAGAAGAATCAGAACGTAGACAAATGGAATTTAAAGAAAAAACAGATAATTTTGTAAACAATCTAGAACTTGATGAAACTTTGGGACAGCTACTAGTTGCTGAAGGATTTTCTTCAATAGAAGATATAGAAAAATCCAAGGTTGATGATATTACCAAAATTGAAGGAATTGATCAGGAAACAGCAAAAGCACTAATTGATAGAGCTTCTGAATTTTTAAAAAAAGATGCTGAAGAAATTTCAAAAAAAATTAAAGAACTAGGAGTAGCAGAAGATTTAATTAGTCTTAAGGGATTAACCCAAGGCATGCTAGTGACTCTGGGCGAACAAAAAATATTGAACCTAAAAGATTTTGCTGATCTTGCTTCAGATGAACTTATAGGTGGTTATGATATTGTCAGAGGTGAAAAGGTTAAGATTAAAGGTTATTTAGAAGATTTTGCTTTAACAAAAAAAGAAGCTGACGATTTAATAATGAGTGCAAGAAGCATAGTTTTTAACTAATTATTATGGAAAAAAAAATTTTTAAAAAAAAATTAACATTATCTATTGCAAGTTCTGCGAAGAAGAGATCTGATAAAATTGAATTTGCCAAAAGTCAGAATAAAAATTCAGTAATAGTTGAGAAAAAAAATTTTAGAACAGGATTTAGAAAAACAGGTCAACAATTTAGCAGAAGTCAGGTCAAACCTGCTAAATTTTTTAGTAAAGACTCAGCCTTAGTTAATAAAGATTTTGAAAAAAGAAAACTTGCAGAACAAAGAGCTACGAGGAGAGTTAAAGGACAAATTATTGAAGAAAAAACCATTAAAGGTAAATTAACTGATAAAAAAAGAGAATATAAACTAACACTTACTAGAGCTCTTGATGAAGATAATCTTGGATTTAAATCCAGGAGTTTGGCCTCTATTAAGCGGGCGAAAAGAAAAGAAAATAGATCAACCAATGATAATACAATAATAGAACATCAGAATAAGAAAACTATAGTTAGAAATATTAATGTACCGGAAATAATTACGATAAGAGAATTGGCAAATAGAATGGCTGCACAAGCAAGTCATGTTATCAAACATCTTTTAGGTATGGGTGTAACAGCAACAATAAATCATTCCATAGACGCAGATACCGCTGAATATATAATAAAAGAATTTGGACATAATCCTGTAAGAGATAAAAAAATTGATATAAAAATTGATAAAGTCATCTCATCAACCAGAATAAATTTAAAAAAAAGAGCCCCCATAGTGACAGTAATGGGTCATGTGGATCATGGAAAAACATCTTTGCTAGATGCAATTAGAAATACTGATGTTGTTTCTGGAGAATATGGAGGTATTACTCAACATATAGGTGCATATCAAATAAATATGAATAATGAAAAAATTACGTTTATTGATACACCTGGTCACGCTGCATTTACTGAGATGAGGGCTAGAGGATCAAAATTAACAGATATTGTAGTTTTAGTGGTTGCCGCTGATGATGGAGTTAAACCTCAAACCATAGAAGCAATAAAACATGCAAAAGCAGCAAAAGTACCAATTGTAGTTGCAATAACTAAATCTGATCTTCATGAAGCAAATCCTCAAAATGTAAAAAATCAATTGTTAAAACACGAATTAATAGCAGAAGAACTTAGCGGTGAAACTTTGTTTGCAGAAGTTTCTTCGAAAACTAAAAAAAATATAGATAAGATTAAAGAGAATATTTTACTTCAAGCAGAGTTACTTGATTTAAAGGCAAATTATACTACTAGTGCTTCCGGTATTATACTAGAATCAAAAATTGATGTTGGCAGGGGTCCAATTTCAACAGTAATTGTAACTAATGGTACTTTAAAAAAAGGTGACTACTTTGTTAGTGGGGCAACATGGGGAAAAATTAAGGCTTTAATAAATGATAAAGGAATAACGATTGAGCAAGCGATACCTTCAATGCCAGTTGAAATTTTGGGTATGAATAATTCTGCAAAAGCAGGAGACGACTTTATTGTTGTAGAAAACGAAAGTAAAGCAAAAGAGATCAATATATATAGAAAAGAAAACACAAAATCTGAAAAAAATACATTAGTTTTTGTTACACAAGATTCTGCTTTCAAAGATAACAAAATTAAAGAATTAAATATTATTATTAAGTCAGATGTTCATGGATCCAGCGAAGCAATTAAAACCGCTATTCTAAATATTAAAAATGAAGAAGTTTTACCGAAAATAATTCATTCTGATGTGGGATTGATTACTGAAACAGATGTTTCTTTAGCCAAAGCATCAAATGCAGTTCTGATTGCATTTAATGTAAAACCAAGTAAAGAAGCAAAAAAAAAAGCCGAAAACAGCAAAATAGAAATAAAATATTTCAATATAATTTATGAAGTTTTAGATTTTGTAAAATCTAATTTGTCGGGAATGCTAAAACCCGATATTGCTGAAGAAGTAATTGGTTCAGCAGAAGTGATGGAGATATTTAAAGTTTCAAAATTTGGAAAAGTAGCTGGGTCTAAAGTTACGGAAGGTGAAATCAATCAAAATTCAAATGCAAGACTAATAAGAGATGGAAATATAGTATACACAGGAAAAATTAGCAGCATTTATAGAGAAAAAAATGCAGCAAAACAAGTTAGTGCAGGACTTGAGTGTGGAATTATTTTAAAGGATTTTGCAGATTATAAGGAAAAAGACATTATAGAAGCTTATAATATTACAAAAACGGCAAGGAGTGTTCAATGAAAAGACATCTAAATAATCAATTTTCTCAAAGGCAGTTAAGAGTTGGTGAAATGATAAAGCAATCTTTGGGTCAAATCTTTTTAAGAGGAGAAGCTAAAGTGCCAACTTTAGAGACAAGCAATATTACTGTAACAGAAGTAAGAATGAGTCCAGATCTTAAAAACGCAAGGGCTTATGTTTTACCGTTAGGTGGAAAAAAAGCAGAAGAAACGGTAGATATGTTAACCGAATCCTCTCATCTCGTAAGAAAAGCATTATCAAAAAAAATCTACATGAAATATTTACCCAAAATTTCGTTTATAAATGATAAGTCTTTTGATTATGCAGAAAAGATAGAAAAATTAATAAAAGAATCTCATGGAAACAAATATGATAAATAATAAAAAAAATTTAATTAAATCACTAGCAATAAATGAAAAAGATACGGGATCATCGGAAATTCAAATTGGATTATTAACACAAAAAATAGATAAAATTTCAAAACATATTAAAAAATATAAAAAAGATAAACATTCATCTTTTGGATTACTTAAAGCCGTTAACAAAAGAAAAACATTACTTGAATATTTAAAAAAACATAATATTGATTCTTATAACAATATATTAATTAAATTAAATTTAAGGAAATAAATGTTTAAAATACATAAACAAGAAATAAATCTAAACGGAAAAACAATTATATTAGAAACAGGCAAAATTGCTCGTCAAGCAGATGGAGCAGTAATAGCAAGTTGTGGAGAAACGGTAGTGATTGCAACTGTAGTTGGTGCAGAAAAGGTTAATCCTGACACAGACTATTTTCCACTGCAGGTTAATTATCAAGAAAAATACTATGCAGCCGGAAAAATACCAGGAGGTTATTTTAAAAGAGAAGCAAGGCCAACTGAATCTGAAACTTTAATTTCAAGATTAATTGATAGACCTATTCGTCCATTATTTCCAGAAGGTTTTAGAAATGAAGTACAAATTTTACCAACAGTACTGTCATATGATAATGAAAATGAAACGGACATATTATCGATAATAGCATCATCAGCTGCTTTAGCGATATCAGGTTTGCCCTTTCAAGGACCTATAGCCGCATCAAGAGTAGGCTATATAAAAGATGAATATGTTTTGAACCCATCAAAAAATCAATTAAAAGAATCAAAATTAGACCTAGTTGTGGCAGGAACAAAAGACGCTGTTTTGATGGTTGAATCTGAAACATCAGGCCTAACGGAGAAACAAATGTTAGATGCAGTTAAATTTGGTCATGAAAAATTTATTCCAGTAATAAAAGCAATAGAATCGCTTGCTAAAAAATGTGCAAAAGAAGCATGGATAGTAGAAAAAAAAGATTACACTGATTTACAAGGTAAGATTTCAAAAGAATTAACAAAAGATTTAGAAAAAGCTTTTTCTGAAAAAGATAAGAAAAAAAGAACTAAACTTATTAATTTAGCAACTGAAAAATGCAAATCTTTATTTGAAGGAGATGAAACTTATTCAGAATTAGAAATATCCTTGCAGTTAAAAAATTTAGAAAAAAACATAGTAAGGGGGCAAATACTTAAAACCAAAAAAAGAATTGATGGTAGAGGCTTGTCCGATGTTAGGCCTATAAAATGTGAAGTTGGCGTTTTGCCAAGAACTCATGGATCCGCTTTATTTACTAGAGGAGAAACGCAAGCGTTAGTTACTACAACTTTAGGAACGTCAGATGATGAACAAAGAATAGAAAGTCTTGAAGGACAAAAAAGAGTAAGTTTTATGTTACACTATAATTTTCCACCTTTTTCAGTTGGTGAAACAGGTAGAATAGGAACAGGAAGAAGAGAAGTGGGGCATGGAAAACTAGCTTGGAGAGCCTTAAAATCTTCATTACCCGAGAAAGAAAAGTTTCCCTACACTATAAGAGTAGTATCAGAAATTACTGAATCAAATGGGTCTTCATCGATGGCAACGGTTTGCGGATCTTCTTTAGCTCTCATGGATGCTGCCGTTCCTATAGCTGAGCCAGTTGCTGGAATAGCAATGGGTTTAATAAAAGAAAAAGATGAATTTTTAGTGTTATCGGATATTTTAGGAGACGAGGATCATTTAGGTGATATGGATTTTAAAGTTGCAGGCACAAAAGATGGCATTACCTCGCTACAAATGGATATAAAAATTACTGGAATTACTTTTGAAATTATGGAGCAAGCATTAAATCAAGCAAAAGAAGGTAGAGCACATATTTTGCAAGAGATGAATAAAACTATTAAATCATCAAGGAAAGAAGTTTCTCAATATACTCCAAAAATCGAAACTATTATGGTTGACAAAAAAGATATAGCTGCCGTTATAGGTAAAGGTGGAGCTACAATTAGAGAAATTGTTGAATTATCTGGTGCTAAAGTAGATGTTAAGGATACAGGTGAAGTTACAATTGCTGCACCCGATGGAGAATCAAGAAATAAAGCAATGGAAATGGTAAAAAACATAGTTGCAAAACCTGAGATGGGTAAAATTTATAAAGGCAAAGTTATAAAAATTATGGAATTTGGTGCTTTTGTGAATTTTTTAGGAAAACAAGATGGTTTGGTACATATATCTCAACTGGCATCAAAAAGAGTCAACAAAGTTACTGATGTTGTAAAAGAAGGAGATGAGGTGTCAGTAAAAGTTATTGGTTTTGATAGAGGAAAAGTAAAACTTTCTATAAAGGAAGCTAGCTAAAATAAAAATCTAAAGAATATTTTTAGGATTGGGCATGCCTATCTTATTATAACCAGCATCTACATAGTGTATTTCTCCGCTTACTCCAGAAGCCAAATCACTAATTAAATATAAAGCAGATCCGCCTATATCATTAATATCAACATTTTTTTTAAGAGGAGAATGATCTTCATTCCATTTATAAAGAAATTTGGCATCACCAATTGCCGAGGCGGCTAATGTTTTAATTGGGCCAGCGCTTATAGCATTAACTCTGATTCCTCTTGAACCTAAATCAGTTGATAAATATTTGACGCTAGATTCTAATGCAGCTTTACAAACACCCATTACGTTATAATTGGGCACAACTCTTTCTGATCCAGCATAAGTTAGAGTTAAAAGGCTTGATCCTTTGTTCATTATTTTAGATGCTTCTTTTGCGATTTCCGTAAATGAAAAGCAAGAAATAATCATACTTTTTACAAAATTATCTCTACTGGTATTTAAGTATTCTCCGGACAATTCTGTTCTATCCGAGAATGCTATTGCATGTACTATAAAGTCTAAACTACTCCATTTATTTTTTATTTCTTTAAAAAGATTTATTGTATCTTCTTTATTTTCCACATCACAATTTACAGTAAATTTTGATCCTAAACTTTCGGCAAGAGGAATAACTCTTTTTTTTAATACATCACCTAAATAAGTAAAGGCAAGTTCAGCACCATGTTCAGATAATTTCTTTGCTATTCCCCAAGCAATAGATCGATCATTAGCAACGCCCATTATTAGTCCCCTTTTGTTTTTTAATAATGACATTTTATTACTTAATTTAATCTAATTTTTCAAAAACTAATGTTGCATTGGTTCCACCAAAACCAAAACTATTGGACATTACACTTTTTAGTTCTATATCTTTTTCAGTCTTTGTTACAATAGGAAAATTTTTTGCTCTTTCATCCATATTTTCTATATTTGCGGATACAGATATAAATTTATTTTCCATCATAAGTAAACAATATATTGCCTCTTGAACTCCTGCTGCACCCAAAGAATGACCAGTTAATGATTTTGTTGAGCTAATTTTAGGAACATTTTCTTTAAACGTTTCCTTAATGGCTTCAAGCTCTTTAATATCTCCAACAGGCGTTGAGGTACCGTGAGTATTAATATAATCGGGTTTGTTTCTGGTAGTTTTTAATGCCATATTCATGCATCTGGTAGCTCCTTCACCGGATGGCTGAACCATGTCATATCCGTCAGATGTAGCTCCATAACCGGTTAATTCTGCATAAATTTTTGCTCCCCTTGCTTTTGCATGTTCGTATTCTTCTAGAACAATAGCCCCACCGCCACCTGAAATTACAAATCCATCTCTATTTGCGTCATAAGGTCGTGAGGCTTTTTTGTGGTGTATTATTATATTTTGATGACAGTGCTGGCATTGCATCAAACATAGCTGATAAGGCCCAATCCAACTCTTCACCACCACCAGCAAATACTATATCTTGTTTTCCCAATTGAATAAGTTCCATTCCATTCCCAATACAATGTGAGCTTGTTGAACAAGCCGAACTTATTGAATAATTTACTCCTTTTATCTTAAATGGAATAGCAAGTGTTGCAGAGCATGTACTGGCCATTGTTCTTGGAACTATATAAGGGCCCATTTTTTTTGGAGCAGATTTTCTTGTAGTGTCCACAGCATAAACTACGTTTTTTATTGAAGGACCGCCAGATCCCATAATAATTCCTGTTTTTTCATTACTAATATCTTTTTCTTCTAAACCAGATTCTTTTATTGCCTCTTTTAATGCAATAAAATTATAGGCAGAGCCTTCACCCATAAATCTTTTTTGTTTTCTATCGATATGTTCATCCAAGTTTATATTTTTTATTGTTCCAGCAACTTGACTTCTAAAATTATATTTTTTTTGATCTTCAGAAAATACTATTCCTGATTTTGTATTGAGCAAAGATTTCAACACCTCACCTTTGTTATTTCCAATACAAGAAACTATACCCAAACCAGTTACAACCACTTTTCTCATAATTATTTAAACAACCCAACTTTTAAGTTTTCAGCTTCATATATTTTACTATTATCTGCAAACAAACTTCCATCAGCTAAACCAACTACTGTTCCTTCTTTTTTTAAAATTCTTTTTATATTAATTTCATAAATTGTTTTTTTGACTGTGCTTACGACCTCACCAGAAAATTTGACATTATTTACTCCAAGAGCCCTTCCTTTTCCAGGTTCACCTAACCATCCAAGAAAAAACCCAACTAGTTGCCACATTGCATCTAAACCTAAGCATCCTGGCATAACAGGATCTTCTTTAAAATGACAATTAAAGAACCAAAGATCTTTTTTAATATCAAGTTCTGCTCTTATAAATCCTTTTTTAAAGCTACCTTTATTATTATTTATTTCTGTTATTCTATCAAACATAAGTAGAGGTGGTAATGGTAATTTTGCGTTTCCATTTCCAAATAGTTTACCATTTCCACATTCAATTAAATCGTTATAACTATAACTATTTTTTTTTATCATTTAATATAACCTAATACTTGATTTAAGGATTTTATAGTATATATAATTTATAATAAGTGTAAAATGAACCAATTTACGCTAAAAATGGAAGATTTCAAAAAACATGTTGATAAATTAAGGTCATCAGGTTTAAGACCAACCAAACAGAGACTAATGATAAGTAAAATATTGTTTGGTCAAAAAGGCACTTTTCACTTTACAATCAATAATCTCAATAAAATTTTAAAAAAAAAATTCAATTCAAAAGTTTCTTTAGCAAGTATATATAACACTATTCATGCCTTTAAAAAAAAAGGTTACTTAAAGGTAATCGCACTAGAAGGCAACAAAAGTTACTATGATACCAATACATCGTCTCATCATCATTTTTATGATGAAGATACAGAAAAGTTAATAGATATAAATAACAGCGGAATTGTTGTGAATAATATACCTAATGCCCCATCTAACAAATCTATAAAGAATGTTGAAGTCATGGTTAGAGTTGCAAGTGATAATTATAATCAAAAATAATTCAATGAAATCAATGCTATAAGACTATAATTAAAATGATTCTAAACTATTGACACTTAGTTTAGAATGATTACATATTATAAAATCATAACAAAAGGAGAAATTAATGTTACTTAAAGGAAGTAAAACAGAACAGAATTTAAAAGATGCATTTGCTGGTGAAAGTCAGGCAAATCGTAGGTATCTATATTTTGCCCAAAAAGCTGATGTGGAAGGATATAATGATGTTGCATCGGTTTTTAGATCGACCGCAGAAGGTGAAACTGGACATGCGCATGGACATCTAGAGTATTTGGAGGAAGTTGGAGATCCTGCTACTGGTAAACCTATTGGTGAAACAAAAGATAATTTAGTATCTGCCGTAGCTGGAGAAACTCATGAATATACAGATATGTATCCGGGAATGGCAAAAACAGCTAGACAAGAAGGTTTTGAAGAAATTGCTGACTGGTTTGAAACTTTAGCAAAAGCTGAAAAATCTCATGCTGGCAAATTCCAAAAAACTTTAGATTCTATATAAGAAACATAATTTAAAGTGGGGAGTTTCCCCACTTTAATGATTTTTAAAATAAAAAATAATATTTTTGTAGAACATTAATATTTTAAAACAATATGGAACAAGAAAAGTAGCACTGAAATGCCAACAAGGTACCCAGTAGAGTTTAATCATCCAGATTTTTTAAATCCAAATAAGATTGATAGTGAAATGAGAAGGGTTTTTGAAGTTTGTCAAGGATGTAGAAAATGTTTTAATTTGTGTGATAGTTTTCCAAAATTGTTTGATTTAATTGATAATTCAAAAAATGAAGATTTAGATTCTGTGGATAGTAATATGTTCCCCACGGTGGTAAATTCATGTACTTTATGTGATATATGTTTTACGAGCAAATGTCCCTATGTTCCTCCTCATAAATTTAATATAGATTTTCCACATTTAATGTTGAGATACAGAATGTATCAAAAAAAACAAGGTCAACTATCAAAGGTACAAATGCAACTAGCTAAAATAGATAGGAATGCCAATGTTGGAATTGTATTTAGCAGGATTGTAAATTGGTTATTAAATGTGAAAAATACCTTTTTTAGAGTTTTACTTCAATTTTTCATTGGCATAGATAAAAGAGTTGTACTACCTAAATATAATAGTGAAACATTTGAAAATTATTCGAAAAATAATTTGGAAGAAATTAATTCACTTGCACCAGCTTATGGAAGAAAAGCTGTAATTTATTCTACATGTTTTGTAAATTTTAATAGAAAGCAAACTGGAGTTGCTGCCATGAAAGTGTTAAAAAAAAATGGTGTAAAAGTAGAACACTGTTACCCAGGATGTTGCGGAATGCCATATCTAGAGCAAGCAGAGCTACATAAAGTTGTTGAACAAGCCACCAAAATTTCAAAAGATCTTTTGCAGTGGGTTGATAAAGGATATGAAGTGATAACGTTAACTGCAAGTTGTGGATTGATGTTAAAATCCGAGTGGTCTCTGTTAATGCCAGATAATATTAATATAAAAAAATTGTCAAAACATACAAAAGATATTGACGAATACATTGTAGATATTAGTCAAAAAGAGGGTTTGGCTAGCGGTATCAATAAAATTGACGGAGGAGTGACAGTTCATCATGCATGCCATGCGAGAGCTCAAAATATGGGCAATAAGGCAAGAGATATGCTTAGACTAATACCAAACATAAAGTTAGATTTAGTCGAAAAATGTGCTGGACACGGAGGAACTTTTGGCGTTATGAAAAAAACTCACGACATAGCAAGGAAAATTGGCAAACCCGTTGCCTTATCAGTAGCTAAGAAAAAAAATAAATATATGGCTTCTGATTGCCCTCTTGCTGGTAAACATTTAGTACAAATGGAACATGATATTAAAATTAAGAGTGATGAGGCGATACATCCTATAGAAATTTTGGCCAAAGCTTATAAATTAGTTTAATAATGAGTAAAGAACTAAAAGAAGTAACAAGAGCTGATATAATTCCCTTAGAGAAATATTCTAAAAATAGACGACAAATTAGAAAAGATATAATCGAGTTCAAAAAACATAGAAGAATTCCATTAGGACCATATGTGAACTTTTATTTTGAGAGTTATGAAACAATGTTAGCACAAATTCAAGAAATGCTTTACATTGAAAAAAGCGGAGAAGATAACTTAGAAGATGAACTAAAAGCTTATAATCCACTAATTCCCAAAGGCAAAGAATTAGTTGCTACATTAATGTTCGAAATAGATAACCTTATTTCTAGAAGTGCTTTTTTAAATAAGATTGGAGGTATTGAAAGAAAAATTTATTTTAAAATAGACTCTGAAAAAATTTATTCATATCCCGAACAGGATGTTGATAGAACTTCAGCAGAAGGTAAAGTGTCATCTGTTCAATTTATTCATTTTAATTTTACAAATGATCAAATAAACAAATTTAAAAATAACAACTTTCAATTAGGCATTGGAATTGAACATAAAGTATATTCTCATTTTACAAATGTTGTGGATCAAACAAGAATAGCTTTATCAAAGGATTTTTCCTAAAATCTTCCCCAAAGAAATTTTTTTTGTATCCAAACTTGATTATTTTGTACTAAATCTAAGAAAATATTCACAATTAGTTGAAAAATTTGTAAAAAGTAAAAATGTTAAAATAATTTTTGAACCAGGTAGAATAATTGTTGGCAATACTGCTGTTTTAATTTCAAAAATTCTTTACATCAAGAACAGTGCTAACAAAAAATTTGTTATATTGGATGTGGGAATGAACAATTTAATGAGACCAGCTCTCTACGACGCTAAACATCAAATAATTACCCTTAAAAAAACAAATAAAAGAATCGCTGGAAATATTGAATTTGTAGGACCAGTTTGTGAAAGCTCTGATAAATTTCTGAATCAAAAAGGTTTTATGAAAATTAATGAAGGAGACTATGTAGGTTTAATCCATGTTGGTGCTTATGGAATGTCCTTATCTTCAAATTATAACACGAGACCAACTATTACTGAAATTTTAGTGAACAAATCAAAACATAAACTAATCAGAAAAAGACAAAGTTTGGAATATTTAGTCAAAAATTAATATACAACTTAATTTAAATGTTGCTAATAAGAACATTAATATTTAATCTTTTTTTATATACAGGAATAGTTTTGGTATTCCTAATAGCAATTCCGACATTATTATTACCTCCTAAATTTACATTGCTGTTTGGAAAATTCTTGGGTTACTACGTAGTTTTTGTAGTTAGATTTTTTTTAAATACCAAGGTGGAATTTAAAGGAATAGAAAATATTCCAAAAACCGAAAAATATTTTTTAGCGTCAGCACATCAATCAATGTTTGAAACTTTTGCTTTACAAAGTGTCATTGATTATCCGATATTTATATTAAAAAAAGAACTTTTAAAAATACCTTTATTTGGACTTTATTTAAAAAAAATCAAATCGATAAAAATCGTTAGAGATACCACTACAAAAGATAATCTTAATTTTTTTGAAAAAATTGCTAATGTAGTAAAAAATGAAAATAGACCACTTTTAATATTCCCTCAAGGAACAAGGGTAAAATTTGAAGAAAGAATAGCTTTTAAAAAAGGTGTAGGAAGAATATACAAAACTCTTAATATCGCTTGTGTTCCAGTAGCATTAAACTCAGGAAAGGTTTGGCCAAAAAATGGATTTTTAAAATATCCAGGCAAAATAATTGTATCTTTTTTGAAACCAATTGAATCGGGAATGGAAAAAGAAACTTTTTTAAAAATATTAGAACAAAAAATTTATCATGAAATGGATATTTTAAAATAATTCATATAATGCTAAGCCTTCATAGGCATTACAACAAATATACTATCTTTATCTACTGGATCCTTAATTAAAGCTGGAGAACCCGTTTCATTTAAAAAAAATATAATTTTTTCACCGTCAATTTGTGAAGCCACATCAATAAGATACTTGGAATTAAAACTAATATTTAATTCGTGATTAAATTTTACTTCTAAAGTTTCACTTCCATCTCCACTATTAGGGCTATTAACTGATAATTTTAAAATATCTTTTAATAATTGGAACTTAACACCTTCTTTTTTATCCGTTGAAACAGAAGCCACTCTATCAACGGAACTCAAAAAATTACTTAAATTTATTTCTAATTTTTTTTTATTACTTGTTGGTATTACTTGAATATAATTTGGAAATTTTCCATCAATTAATTTAGAAATTAATACACTATTATTAAATTCGAATTTTATTTTTGATTTTATATTACAAATTTTTATCATTGCTTCTTGATTTTCAAGCAAAGAAACCAATTGGTATATTGTTTTTTTTGGAATAATTATGGGTTCAAAATTTATTTTTGAATTTAGTCTCATTTTCGAAACAGACATGCGGTGACTATCTGTTGCGGCAGCAGTTAAAAAATGATTTTGTTCATGTTCAGTTTGATGTAAAAAAATGCCATTTAGGTAATGTCTTGTTTCGTCATTTGAAATTGAGAATTTTGATTTATTGAGTAATTTTAATAATGATTTAGAATTAATGGTAAACTCATTATCGTTGAAATTTTCATCGACTAGCGGAAAATCTTTTGGGTTTAAACATAATAAATTAAATTTCGATTTTTCAGACTCTAATTGAAGTTTATTTTCATTTACCAAATTAAAATTAATTGCACTACCAGAAGATAATTTTCTAACAATATCGTAAATTATTGCAGCTGAAGTGGTTGTGCTTCCCTCTGTATATATTTTTATATTATTTATCAAATTAGTAAAAATTAAATCAAGATCTGTAACAGTAATTTTTATGGATGAATTTTTAGCTTCAATTAATACATTAGATAATATTGGCAGTGTGCTTCTTTTTTCTATAACTCCTTGGCAGTAATTTAAAGATTTTAAAAATTGATCTCGGCTTACACTAAATTTCATCGTAATTTTTGTATAATATGTTATTTTTAAGTTTTTCTATTGCTTTGCTTATTTCTTCATCTTTATTCTTCAATTTATAAATAGTTTTTACAGAGTGAATTACCGTCGTGTGGTCTCGATTAGAAAAACATCTTCCAATATCTGGTAAAGATTTTGAGGTTAAATTTTTAGTTAAGTACATTGCGATTTGTCTTGGTCTAACCAAATATCTTGATCTACTTTGTGAAAGCATTTCACGAACATTTATTTTAAAATAGTCACAAACAATTTTTTGGATATTTTCAATTGTGACATGATTCTCTGAAAAATTTATCAAGTCTTTTAAAATTATTTTACTTTCAGAAATTGATGGGGATTTATTATATATTCTACTAAAAGACACTATTCGATTTAGGGCTCCTATTGTTTCTCGAATATTAATTTTCATCTCTGCAGCAATAAAATTTAATAAGTTTTCGTCTGGTTCAATTATATCTGGAAAAGATTTTTTTATTTCGTTTACTTTACGTTTTAAAATATTTAATCTTAAATCAAAATCTGATTGTTGTATGTCAACGACTAAACCTCCAGAAAAACGTGATTTTATTCTTTCTTGAATTTTAATTAATTTTATTGGAGCTCTGTCAGATGAAATAACTATCTGAGATCCTTTATCAATTAGGGCATTAAAAGTGTGAAAAAATTCTTCTTGCATAGCTTCTTTACCAATAACAAACTGAATATCATCAATAATAAATAGATCTGATTTCCTAAAAAAATCTTTAAATTTTACCATTTCGTTGTTTCGAATAGATTTTATAAAATGGTACATAAATCTTTCGGCTGAAAGAAACATAACTTTGAGATTTTCTTTCATCTTTAAACCGATTGCATTTAATAAATGAGTTTTACCCATTCCTATTCCTCCATAAATAAATAGGGGATTATAGTGGGCAACTTGTTCGCAAATTTTTTGTGATGCCTGATAGGCAAGATTATTACTTGTACCCACGACAAAATTTTTAAAATTTTTGTTTGGATCCAAACGGCTGTAATAAATTGATGATTCATCAATAAAACTAACATTGGAAGTTTTAGATTCTTTTACAACTTTTTTATTTTGATCTAATAAATTGCCGTAATTGAAATTTATTTCTGATTCAATTATAAAGTCGATTCTATTTATAGTTTTCTTATGTAACTTTATAATTGCTAATATTTTATCAATATATCTTGAAACAACCCAATCTCTAATAAATCTAGTAGGGGACGAAAGCACCACATAATGTTGAAATTCTTCAACTAACTTAAGCTTCTTTATCCAACTTTCATAAATATCTTTTCCCAATTTGTTTTCTATCAACTTACATATAGTTAACCAATCTAAGGATTGTAAATTCGAAACACTATTTGCTTCCTGTGCAGAAATATTTTTTTTCATGAATTTAAAATTTGAATTATTTTTTTTAGTCTTGTTGAAGAATTAATGCAACAAAAAATTTTTATCAGGTAAAAAAAAATAAAATCTCTAATAGAAATTAAACTTAAAAGTGTTATTTTTTTTAAAACAACGAAAAATAATATTATTAATAATTAAACTTAAAATTGATTTTAAATTAAAAATAGAATTTTTTTTATGAATTTATAATAAATTTTCACTATTTTTTTTTAATACTATATGTAGATGTTTTAGAAAAAAAACTAATTAATCTAGATCAAGTCCAGATAGAATATATTTTAAAATATCAGCAAAAATTTTCAGTTAATCAACTATAGATAGATGTTTTAAAGCTTATTAATTTTTTTTGCAAGTCTTGATATTTTTCTTGAAGCCGTTTGTCTTTTTATAACACCAGACTTAGCTATTTTCATTAATTGTGAATTTAATTTTGGAAATAATTTAATCGCTTCTTTCTTTTTTTTTGCCACTATTAATGAACTAATTTCCTTAACAATTGACTTATATTTACTTCTTCTTACTCTGTTTACAGAGGTCTGTTTGTCAACTCTTCTTACTCTTCTAATAGCAGATTTTGTATTTGGCATAAAAAAAGAAAGTTATATAACTCGTACATTAGTTTAGGTCAATAAATACTTTTACTATCATGTTTGACACTTCAAACAATAAAAGGTTGATCTGTTAGATATTAAAACCTTGTTTATATAACCATCACAACCTTTTCTTGGACATTTAACATTGTTTTTACCATAAACTTTAAAAGTTTGTTGAAAATTTCCCGGAACTCCATTAATCATTTTAAAATCTCTAATTGAAGATCCGCCAAAATGAATTGCTTTGCTCAAAACCTTTCTAGTTTGTAAAATAATAATTAAAATATTTGCATTTGATAGTTGATTAACGTTCTTTGTAGGTCTCAATTTACAATAATAAAGAATTTCGTTTGCGTAAATATTACCAATTCCACCAACGAATTTTTGATCCATTAATAAATTTTTAATATTTACTTTTTTTTTATAAATAAATTTTTTAATGTATTCAAGGCTGAACTTGCAACTAAAAGGATCTGGACCTAGATTGATGATTGGTTCTTTTAATAAATAATTTTTTTCTAATAATTTAAAGTAACCAAATCTTCTTGGATCATTATAAATCATTTTAATACCATTACCGAAAGTTATTTTTATATGATTATGTTTTTTCGGTAATGCTAATGAATGATAAAAACTAGCATTAGTATTTTTTTTTTTATTTTTTTCAATTAAATAAATTGTCCCTGACATTCCCAAATGAATCAGTAATTTTTTTGAAAAATTAAAGTGAACAATTAAATATTTCGATATCCTAGAAATATTATTAACTATATGACTCTCAAGATTTTTGTTAATAGAACGAGGAACTTTATATCTTAGATTTCTGTTGTACACTATAATTTTTGTAATCTTGCTAAATTTTATCTTTTTCACTAGAGATCTCTTTAAAACTTCGACTTCTGGTAGTTCTGGCATGAAAATATTATATAATATTTAAAAAAGTATTTTAACTAATAAAATAATATTAAATATGAAATCTAATATAATTGAAAAAAAAATTTTAGTTCAAAAAGTATTCAATAAAGTTTTTGATAAATATGATTTAATGAATGATATTTTGTCAATAGGTTCACATAGATTATGGAAGAAAAAAATGATTAGCTGGCTTTCACCGAATAAAAATACTGTCCTTTTAGATATGGCATCAGGTACTGGGGATATCGCAAAACTATTTATTAATCACACAAGAAATAAGGGAACAGTTTATGCCGTAGATGCAAATTTAAAAATGATAAAAATTGCAAAAAAAAAACTTGGTAAATATAAAAATATAAAATGGTATTTAAGTAACGCTGAAAAACTAAATTTTAAAGACAACTATTTTGATTATTATTCGATTAGCTTTGGATTGAGAAACACAAATAACATTAATCTTACACTGCAAGAAGCATACAGAGTATTAAAGCCGGGAGGAAGATTTATATGTCTAGAATTTTCAAAAAT
>AZHR01000007.1 GCA_000504625.1 alpha proteobacterium SCGC AAA240-E13 | reverse complement strand
ACTATCCGACGTGCCGTAAATATTGAACCAAATTTTTGTTGGGAGTGTTACTCGTGTGTAAAGGCCTGTCCACAAAATGCAATTGATGTACGTGGATATGCTGATTTTGCTCCTATGGGTCATAGCGTTAGAGTGCTTCGAGAAGAAGAAAAAGGAATGATCTCATGGAAAATTAAATTTAGAAATGGAACAGTAAAGGATTTTGTTTCTCCAATTACAACAAAACCTTGGGGAAAACATATTCCAAAACTTGCTGAAAAAGAAAGACCTAGCAAAGAAGCTTTAGACTCACAGCTACTTTATTCAGAACCAAAAGGACTTAACATTGATACCGGTCTGCCTGAATTGAAAAAAGAAAAATTTAAACAAGGCGTCTATTATTAATGGGAAAAATAAAAACAGTTTACGAAGATTGCGATATCCTAGTTGTTGGAGGAGGAATGGCTGGTACTGGTGCTACATTTGAAGCCAGATACTGGGGCCGAGACTTGAAAATTGTTTGTGTTGAAAAAGCCAATATTGATCGGAGCGGTGCAGTAGCTCAAGGTCTATACGCGATTAATTGTTATATGGGTATGCAGTGGAATGAGAATCAGCCAGAGGATCACGTACGTTACGCACGTAATGACCTAATGGGTTTGGTACGTGAAGATCTTGGTTATGATATGGCTCGTCATGTTGATTCTACAGTACACATGTTCGACGAGTGGGGTTTACCTATGATGCGTGATGAAAAAACTGGACGTTATCTACGTGAAGGTAAATGGCAGATAATGATTCATGGAGAGAGTTACAAACCAATTGTTGCTGAAGCTGCTAAAAAGTCTGCTGACAAAATATATAATCGAATTATGATAACTCACCTACTTATGGACGAAAGCAAACAAAATCGAGTTGGTGGAGCTGTAGGTTTTAATATGCGTACCGGTAATTATCATGTCTTTCGTGCCAAAGCTGTTATTGTGGCTGCTGGTGGTGCCTCTCATATTTTTAAACCTAGAGCAGTGGGTGAAGGAATGGGTCGAACTTGGTATGCACCTTGGAGCAATGGTTCGGCTTATGCATTACCAATAGCAGTTGGTGCTAAAATGACTCAAATGGAGAATCGTATTGTCCTTACTCGATTCAAAGATGGTTATGGTCCAGTTGGTGCATACTTTTTACATCTCAAGACTTACACACGAAATGGCAAAGGAGAAAATTACGAAAAAAAATGGTACGAGCAAACTAAAAAATTGGTAGGAGAATATATAGATCACCATCCAGTACCTACATGCTTGCGTAACCATGCTTTCATAGAGGAAGTTAAAGCTGGTGGAGGCCCAATTCATATGGTTACAACGGAGGCTTTCCAAGATCCTCATTTAGAGGTCATTGGATGGGAGAACTTTCTTGGTATGACTATTGGACAAGCAGTTGTTTGGGCATCTCAAAATATTGACCCAAAATACGAAGATCCTGAACTGACTACATCTGAACCATATGTTATGGGTTCTCACGCTACTTGTTCGGGTGCTTGGGTAAGTGGTCCAGAAGATCTTTCACCACCTGAATATTTTTGGGGGTATAACCGAATGCTGACAGTTGATGGGCTTTTTGGAGCAGGAGATACCGTTGGTGGTAGTGCTCACAAATTCTCTTCGGGTTCTTTTACAGAAGGTCGTCTTGCCGCAAAAGCAGCAGTTAAATATATTCAAGATCTGGGTGATAAAAAAATCGAAGTCAATGACAAGCAGTGCGAAGATCTTAAGGAGATTATATACAAACCTTTGGAGAACTATACTGTGGGCCGCAACGAGATTACTGCGGGAACAGTTTCACCAAGTTATCTTTTGCCTATTCAAGGTCTTCAACGTCTTCAGCAGATTATGGACGAATATGTTGGTGGTATCGGCACAAACTATATGACAAACGGAAATTTACTCAAACGCGGTATAGAATTATTAGGTATGCTTCAAGAAGACCTCGAGCATATTGGAGCCGAAGATTATCATCAGCTTATGCGTGCCTGGGAATTGAAACACCGAGCACTTACTTCACAGTGCGTGGCAGAGCATACACTGTTTCGAGAGGAAACACGTTGGCCGGGCTATTACTATCGGGGCGACTATATGAAAGTGGATGATGAAAATTGGCATTGTTTAACTCTATCTCGTCGTGATCCTAAGACTGGTAAATTTACCATGGAAAAAGCACCACTTTATCATATTGTTGATGATAATAAGAATGAAGCTTCTTGAGAAAACAGATAAAGAAATATTAGAGATTGCCAATTCTATATGGGATGATCTTGTTAAATATTCTAATAATAAGAATTACAGTGGGTTTACAAAACATTTTTCAGCACAAATGCTTTACGGTGCAAATGAAGTAGAAATAGGTAAACAGTGGGCAAATAACAAATTATTAACAAGCCTATCAAAACAAAGAGAATTTTTTGGTTGCTTAAGAAGAAATAACTTTGTAACAGTTCTTTTTAAACAGACAAGCGATACAGTTCCAGGTGAATTTTTAGGTCGTTTAGTACTTGGTATTGAAGATGATAAAGTTAAAGTCTTTGGTGCAACAATCTTCTAATATTTATCTTCCGAAGTTCATATACTTGTTGACAGTATTATATTTGAAGAATATTTATTAATTACAAATTTATGGAAATTTATCTTCCTATAGCAGAAGTTCATATTAATATTTTTGTAATATTTTTTCTTAGCTTTGTAGTGGGTTTGCTTTCTGGACTTTTTGGAGTGGGAGGTGGTTTTTTAATGACTCCTTTTTTAATTTTTTTGGGAATTCCTCCGACATATGCTGTGGCGAACGAGGCTAACAACATTTTAGCATCATCAGTTTCGGGTTCACTAACTCATTGGTTTAAAAATACTTTGGATTACAAAATGGGTCTCATGATTGTTTTAGGTGGAATTATAGGTACACTATTAGGAATACTTACTTTTACCTATTTTAAAGAAATTGGAAAAATAAATTTAATTATCTCTTTGGCCTATATGTATGTTTTGGCAATAATTGGTACTATAATGCTAATCGAAGGAGTTAAAGAAATAGACAGGGCAAGAAAACATATTTTTTTAAAGAAAAAATTACATTCCCATTACTGGATACATGGGTTGCCATTTAGAGTTAGATTTAAAAAATCTAAAGTCTATGAAAGTGCTTTGGCTCCTATCGTGTTGGGTTTAATTGTAGGATTTATTGCATCAATTATGGGAGTAGGAGGAGCCTTTTTACTAGTTCCAGCAATGATTTATATAATTGGTATGCCGACAAAACTAGTACCAGGTACCTCATTATTTGTAACAATATTTATTACCGCGATTGTAGTAGTTCTTCACGCAATTAATTATCAATCTATAGATTTAATTTTAGTGATAACTCTTATATTTGGTTCAATACTTGGAGTACAGATTGGTTTAAAAATTGGAGAGTTTTTAGAAAGTTCAGAATTAAAAACAGCATTAGCTATACTTTTATTGATCGTCGGTATTGCAATTGCGTATGATACTTTTTTTAGAAATCGTAATATTGCTTCAAACAATAGTGATATAAATTTGGTAGAAAAAAACCAGTTATATGAAACAATAATAAATCTATCCATTAACCATCCTCTTACTTATGGTTTGTTTTCTATTATTCTAGCAGTTGGGCTTGGAGTTTTAGCATCTGTGCTTAGAAGATCTATTAGCAATTACAGAAAAAAAAGAATTTTATTAAAATCAACAACAGAAAAAAAAGGATTTTATTGAAAGTAGTAAGTGATTTTGAAAGTTATTTATGCACTTCTATAGAGTTTAGTGATTACAAACTCTTTATGTCCCAAAGCTTCTGCACAAGTTAATCGACCATTTGCAACTTTTAAAGTTGTTTCTATTAAAGCATCTCCAGCATGATCTAAATTCATTTCCCTTTTTAAAATTTTTGAAACATCAAGATCAATATGTTCACTCATGGTAGTGGCAGTTTTTGGATTGGCCGTTAGTTTAATTACAGGTTCAATTGGATTGCCAATAATATTTCCTTGTCCTGTTGGAAATAAATGAACTGTAAATCCTGCGGCCGCTTGCAATGTAACGCATTCAGCAGCTGCTGAAGAAGTATCCATAAAATATAAACCTCCACCGTTTTTTGGTTCTTCTGCGGGTTCTAAAACATCGATGTATTTAATTTTTTTTCCAATTTTTTGTAAATTTCCAAAAGCTTTTTCTTCGATTGTAGTTAGGCCACCTTTAATATTTCCAGCAGTAGGTTGACTTTCTGATAAATCGTTTGTTTTATTTTCTAATATGAAATTGTTGTAATTATTCCATGTATCCAAAAATTTTTTTTTTATTTTTTCATCTTTTGCCCTTGTTGAGCAAACTATTTCTGCACCAGTAATTTCTGATGTTTCACCAAAACAAAGATATACACCACAAGGTTCTAACTTATCCATTAAATTACCAACAGCAGGGTTAGAAGCCAATCCAGAAGTAGTATCGGATTCACCACATTTTACAGAAATCCAAAGATCACTTAATTGGCATTCTTCTCTTTGTTTTTCACTTGCCCATTGAACAAATTCTTGGGCTTTTTTTGATGCCTTCATAATTGTAGCAATATCTCCCATGCCTTCGATGCTAAATCCTTCTACTGGTTTTCCAGTTTTTGCAATTTCATCTACAACTTTTTTTGTCCATTTAGGTTCTATTCCTACTACAATGACTGCAGCTACGTTAGGATTTTTTCCCGTGCCAATTATTGTTTTAAAAAATAAATCTAAATCCTTACCAAATTGTAATCTTCCATAAGAATGGGGGATTGCCATAGTACCTTTAATATTATTACCTATTGCTTCTGCGCATGCATTTGAAATATCATCAACAGGCAAAATAACCACATGGTTTCTAATACCAACTCTTTTGTTCTCTCGTTTATAACCCATGAATGTTTTTGGAATAGTCATACTAATTACCACTTCTTAGTTTTAACATTATGAACGTGTACGTGGTCTCCTTTTTTAATCGAAGCAACAACTTTTCCAATATCATGGCCATATTTCAAAATTGTCTCTCCTTCTTTAAAATCTTTAAGTGCAATTTTGTGTCCAAGGGGTATATTGTTGATTGATTGGATCTGTAGGGTTTTGTCACTTTCCATTATCCAACAACTGTATTCTTGGCCTTTTTTTGTTGAATCAATTACAACTACACCAACGTTGTCTTTGCCATCATGTATAATAATGTCTGTATTAGCCATTGCTTATTATTTCTTGCAAGAAAATTTATTAGAATTTATATATTAATCCTAAAATTTTAAAGTAAATTATTACTAATATGACAAAAATGACCACAGAAGAGGCTTTTGTAAAAGCCTTACAAATGCATGGAATAGAAAATGCGTTTGGAATTATTGGTTCAGCATTTATGCCAATTTCTGATTTATTTCCTAAAGCGGGAATTACATTCTGGGATGTTGCGCATGAATCGAATGGTGGATTGATTGCTGATGGTTATACAAGATCTACAGGAAAAATTGCAATGTGTGTAGCACAAAATGGACCTGGTGTTACAGGTTTAGTGACACCTATCAAAACTGCTTATTGGAATCACACACCCATGCTTTTAGTTACACCGCAAGCAGCAAATAAAACAATGGGACAAGGTGGATTTCAAGAAGTTGAGCAAATGAATTTATTTAAAGATATGGTTTGTTATCAAGAAGAAGTTAGAGATCCATCACGAATGGCAGAAGTTTTAAATAGAGTAATCGAAAAATCTATTCGTGGTTCGGCACCAGCACAAATTAATGTTCCAAGAGATTATTGGACACAAGTCATAGATATAGAACTTCCACCTATTGTAAGATTGGACCGTTCTGCAGGAGGATCTTCAGCAGTGGCAGAAGCAGCAAAATTATTATCTAATGCAAAATTTCCAGTTATTTTATCCGGTGCTGGAGTCGTGATTGGTAACGCTATAGAAGATTGTAAAAAACTTGCAGAAAAATTAGATGCACCAGTTTGTAGTGGTTATCAGCACAATGATAGTTTTCCAGGTAGCCATCCATTAGCTGTGGGTCCATTAGGATATAATGGTTCAAAGGCTGCGATGGAATTAATTTCTAAAGCAGATGTAGTTTTAGCATTAGGAACAAGATTAAATCCTTTTTCAACACTTCCAGGGTATGGGATTGATTATTGGCCAAAGAAAGCAAGTATTATTCAAGTTGATATGAATTCGGATAGAATTGGTTTAACAAAAAAAGTAACAGTTGGTATTTGTGGAGATGCAAAATTAGTTGCACAACAGATACTAGCCAAATTATCTTCTAAGGCAGGTAATACCGATAGAGAAAAACGAAAAGCACTAATTCATCAAACAAAATCGGCTTGGTTACAAATGCTCTCAAGTTTAGATCACGAGGAAGACGATCCAGGTACTGTATGGAATAAAGAGGCAAGAGAGAGAGATAAAGATAGAATGTCACCAAGAATGGCATGGAGAGCAATACAAACTGGTCTTCCGGACGATGTTATTATTTCAAGCGATATTGGAAATAATTGTGCGATAGGAAATGCCTATCCAACTTTTGAAAAAGGAAGAAAATATTTAGCACCAGGACTTTTTGGACCATGCGGTTATGGTTTTCCAGCAATTTTAGGTGCAAAAATAGGATGTCCCGATACTCCCGTTGTGGGATTTGCAGGTGACGGTGCTTTTGGAATCAGTATGAGTGAAATGTCATCGTGCAATAGAAAAGAATGGCCAGGAATAACAATGGTAATTTTCAGAAACTATCAGTGGGGTGCAGAAAAAAGAAATTCTATCCTTTGGTTTGATGATAATTTTGTTGGAACAGAATTAGATCCCGAATTAAGTTTTGCAAAAGTAGCTGAAGGTTGTGGGTTAAAAGGAGTTCAGGTTAAAACCCAGGAAGAATTAACTAAAGCATTGAAGGAGTCATGCAAATTACAAAGTAGCGGTATCACTACTTTTATTGAGGTTATTTTGAATCAGGAACTCGGAGAACCTTTTAGACGTGATGCCATGAAAAAACCAGTTAAAGTTGCAGGAATAAGTTCTAAAGATATGTGTCCACAAAAAATAAATAGTAAATAGGGTTTATTTAATAACTAAGTCCAATTTTTTTTTACCCATTCTTTGATTTCCTGAATTAGTAACCAAATATGTTTCACCAAGATTCATTGCAAGTTTATTTTCACTATCCATTAAAATCATATGCATGAAAAAAACCATACCGGGCTCTATAATGATTGGATTACCAGTATACAACATTGGCCAATCCATCCAATTTGGAGCAAAAGTAGTTCCCAACGAATATCCACAAGCATTCATTCTACATTTTTTGTATCCTAAACTATCAAGTACTTCGGCATGTATATCAAAAACATCTCCAACTTTATTTCCCGGTTTTAGCTTATTTTCACAAGCAGATAGTGCCTTCATACAAGCTTCATGCATTTTGATATGTTTTGGATTTGCTTTTCCAATAGGAATAGTTCTAAACATTGCTGAATGATAATGTTTATAGGTTCCTGCCCATTCAATTGTTAATTGATCAATGTTATCTAAAATTCTTTTTTCACTTTGATATCTACATAATAGAGCATTATGTCCTGATCCAATAATAAATTCGTTTGCTGGATAGTCACCGCCTCCTTCAAATATTTCGCTCTGCATATCAGCTAATATTTTTGATTCACTTTGTCCAGACTCTGCAATTTTCCATACAGCTTCCAATGCTCTGTCAGCCAGTTCTGCTGCTTTTTTTACATAAACAATTTCTTCCTCAGATTTTATTAACCTGAGATGAGAAATAAGTTCTGACTTATCTTTTAGTTTGTAAGATCTATTCAAAGAATTATTTAATTTTATAGAATTTCTTCCTGTTAAACCATATGCTTCGTATTCAACACCTAAAGTTTTATTTCCTAAATTTAATTTATCTAAAATATTTTTTAATTCTTCAGCAGGATTTGCTTCATTTTTGTCAACCCAAATTCTTATATCTTTGATTATTGAAGTATTTTGTGCTTGTCTTAAATCGGGAATTCGAGTTAGTAAAATTAAATCACCATTAGCTGTTAAAGTTAAACATTGGAAATAAACAAAACCAAAAGTATCATATCCAGTTAGCCAATACATCGACTCTTGTCTAAACATTAATAATGCGTCTAGATTATCTTGACTCATTTTTTCTAAAACTTTTTTTTTTCTATTATTAAATTCTTGTTGAGAAAAATGAACAGCCATTTTTTTTATATAAATAATTATATTAAATCTATATAATAAAAAAAATGTTTTTTTTAAATAAATATAAACATTATAAAAATATAAGATTTGATTCTTTCGAGTTTGCCCTCAAAGAAGCGTATAATAGATCTCATAAAATTATAGTTGAGACAGGTGTAGCACGTGGAAAAACTAATTTTTTTTTCTTTGCAAAACAGAATTGGAAAGATGGGATGAGCACCTTAATTTTTTCCAATTATGTTGATTGCGTTGGCGGTCATTTGTATTCATGTGATATTGATCAGAAAAATATTAGTAATGCTAAAAAATTTTCTAAAAAATTTAAAAAATCAATTACTTTTATTAAAGATGATAGTCTAAACTTTCTAAAGAGTTTTAAGAAAAAAATTGATTTTTTATATTTAGATTCTTTAGATGGGCAATTTGCTGGAGCTTCAAATCATCAATTAAAGGAAATACAACGTGCTGAAGATAAACTTCATTCTAAATCTTTGGTTTTATTAGATGACAAAGAAACAAAAACAAAACTTTCCGTAGAATATATGATTAAAAAAAATTTTAAGATAATTAATGAAACGCGTGAGCAAATCTTGCTTTCTTATTAACAAACTGTTGTTCAGTAAAATTAGCAAAGATTACTTTATTATTTAATTGGGTTTAAATATATAATTGTTATAACTGTCAAAATTTTTCAAAGTATAAGTATTTATTAAATTTTTTTCATTTAGGTAATAAGATTTATATCCCAAAGAATTAATATAATTAATTGTATCAATAACTTTCTTTTTAGAATGTTTTTCTTCAATTTCGACTAACAAAATTGGTTTGTTCTTATTTATTGTTTCGACTGCTCCCTCAATGACTGCTATTTCATGACCCTCAACATCTATTTTTATAAATGATATTGAATTTTCAAATTGTACATCATCTAATTTTTTTATATTTACATTAAAAGTTCTAAATTCACTAAATTCATTTTTATCGTGTATTGTTGCTCTTCCCATCTCAAAAAACTCTTCATAATTTTCCTCTTTAGCTAATTTATTTCTGATTGGAATTCTTAAAGTGGCGTTGTTATTTTGGTTGGAAAGACCAAAATTATATAATTTAATGTTTCTTATAATTTTGTGGATATTTCGATTTAAAAATGAAAAAATTATTGGATTAAATTCAAATGAATGTACTGTTTTAGCATATTTAGATATTTCGTATGAATAGACGCCTTGGTAAACTCCTATATCCAGAGCATCGGTTCCATTAATGATAAACTTCTTGATAAGTTTTAATTCGGGTTCATACTTGTTTTTTATTGCTCTCTCAAGTCGTCTCTTTAATAAGAATTTTTCAGAAAGAAGAAATTTTTTTAAGATAAATTCAATTTCTTTATGATATATAATTCTCATTTAATATTAAGTACCGTTTCAGGATCCAATCTAGTTTGAAACCAATTAAGCCTTACATCTAAATGTGCTCCTGTTGCTCTTCCGGTAGATCCTACTGTGCCAATAATATCTCCCTGTTTTATTTTTTGTCCTTTTTTGATCAATACTTTTTGCATATGCATATACAATGTAGAAACTCCATGTCCATGATCAAATATTATAGTTCCACCAGAGTAATATAAATCAGATTCTGCTAAAGTTACTACGCCATCTAGCATGGCTTTAATTTTTGTTCCTTCATCTGTAGCAAAATCTAATCCATAGTGCGGCCACTTAGGTTTACCATTTAAAATTCTTTGGCTTCCATAAACTCCGGTGATAATAGAATCTTCAATAGGTACAATAAATTTGTTTTTGAAGTGTGTTAAACTACTATCTACACTTCTAGCATTAGCTATCCACCCATTTTCATTTTTGATTCTTTCATACACCTCTTCTGGGGGAGTTACTTTTTTTTCCTCAAGTCCGTCTATTCTTTGAATATTATATTCTCTTTTTTGAACTTTTTTTACGATTTTTTGTTTGGTGTCATCTTTATTTATAGTTATTACAACGTCATATTTTCTATCTCGACCAATACCAAACACAAAATATCCATCGTTTGTAACTCTTACTTTTTTTTTATCAATTAAAACTTTTGTACCAGGTTCTGTTTTTCCAATTATAAAGTGACCTTGTATGAATTTTCCTTGGAATTCAACCGCAGATGCACCCTTGGTAAAAAATAATATTAAAATAAAATAAAAAATTTTTTTCATTCAGTTTGAATAAAATCGTTTCTAACAAAAACTAAATCAGAATGAATCCAATTAACAAATTTGTATCCATTTTTTATTATTAAATTATAAATTTTGCTTTCCGTAATAAAATTAAGTGATTGATTGAACATTTCCAATTTTTTAAGATTTGGATCTGTAATTTCTATAACTAACACATCAATTTTATATTTTAAAAAATTAAAATTTTTTAATGCCTCAAATTCATGATTTTCTATATCAACTGAGAGTAAATTTATTTTACTATTTTGATATGGAGAACTTTCAATTATTTTATTTAGTGTAACAGATTTTTCTTCAATTATTTTTAAAGGCTGGGATATTCTTGAATCAACCAAATCTTTGCTTAAAGTATTTAATGTTGATCTTTTATGATAAAAATATAGTTTTTTGACATTTTCATCATCAGATACAATATTTCTAACGTTAAAGTCATTACTCCGAAATTTATTAAATAATTTTATTGAATCGTGATCCGAATCTATATTTATTCCTGACCAACCTCTTTTATACAGTAAATAAGTATTATTGAATTTAATTGGGTGATTACAACCAACATCAATGTAAACGCCTTTATTTATGTTTTTAAACAAATAATCAATTATAAGATCAACGTTGGTAAGTGAGTAAGATTTTTTTGTATACCTTTCGTAATAAATTTTTTTTAGAAAAAGCATTTCATTGTGCTGTCCATCCACCATCAATTAAGATTGAAGTTCCCGTAATCATTGAAGAGGCGTCGGAAGCTAAAAAAGTAACTGCTGTTGCTACGTCACTAACATCTGCAAATCGCCCTAAGGGAATATTTTTAAGCATATTGTTTTTAAATTTTTTATTTTTTAAAAATTTTTTTGTCATTGGTGTTATTAAAAAAGTTGGGCATACAGTATTTACTCGAATATTATTTTTTGCTAAATCAATAGCCATACCTTTTGTTAATCCTTCCAAGCCAAATTTTGTCATATTATAAACGCTTCTAATTGATCCACCCACATGACCCATTTGAGATGACATATTAATAATTGATCCACCAATTTTTTTTCTGTTTTTTGTCTTCAACATTTTTAAAGAACATAATTGAGCCACATAAAAAGTTGCAATTGTGTTTAATTTAACAATGTATTCCATATTTTTTTTTTGAACTTTAGTAAAATGTTCTGGAATATTGGTTCCAGCATTATTAACTAAAATGTCTATTTTTTTTTGCTTATTAACAATTTGTTTAATTTGATTATAGTTAGTTACGTCACAGACAAAAGTACTACATTTTGATTTAAATTTCTTTATTATTCTAGAAACATTATCTAAATCTTTTTTTGTTCTGCTAATAATGGTTAGATCAGCACCTGCTTCAGCCAATGCAATAGCACAAGCTCTTCCAATGCCCTTGCCCGCTCCTGTAACTAAGGCTGTTTTATTTTTTAGATTAATTTTTTTTAAATACATGTTTATAGTAATAGAATTGCATCACTATAAATCAATTCAGCGGCAACTGCTAGTATTGCCAACAATCCTAACCACCCGATCCATTTATATTTTTTAATCCATTTAGCTATAATGTTAGCAAGTGTAGCCATAAGAAAAATAGATAATATTAAACCAAAAACTAACAAGACGTAATTTTGTTTTGCTGCTCCAGCGACTCCAAGAACATTATCTAAGCTCATGCTGAAATCAGCAATTATTATCGTCATAATTGCTTTAAACAGACTGACATTTTCAGTTTTTATTTTTTTTTCTTTTGTGTCTTTATTATCTTTGATCACATCCTTGTAAAGCTTGTAGGCAACATAAATTAGAAGCAATCCACCAATAGTTTTAAGACCATTAATTTGAAGTAAATAAGTAGTAACTAAAGTAAGCGCAATTCTTAAAATAATTGCAAATCCAATTCCCCAAAATATTATTTTTTTTCTTATATTTGCATCGAATTGTGACGCAACCATCCCGATTATAATTGCATTGTCACCTGCTAAAACCAAATCAATAAGTACAATTTCAAAAAAAATGATTATTTGATCTATCATGATTTACTGCTTGCTATTATCATATCTGCAGCTTTTTCAGCAATCATTATAGTTGGAGCATTAGTGTTTCCCGATGTAATGTGAGGCATTATAGAAGCGTCAACAATTCTTAAATTTTCAAGACCATGAGCTACTAATTTATCATTCACTACAGCTTTTTCATCGTTTCCCATTCTGCATGTGCTTACTGGATGAAATATTGTGTTGGCATATTTACCAGCCTCTTTTGCGAGAGTTTCATTATCAGTAATATTAATGCCAGGTCTTAATTCTTCAGGTTCATATTCTTTAAATGCTTTTGAATTCATGACAATGTTTCTAGTAATTTTAATAGCTTTACCTGCCATCTCCTTATCCTCATCAGTTGATAAATAATTCATTTGTATTTTTGGGGCAATTCTTGAGTCAGGTGATTTTATTTCAATTTTACCTCGGCTTGTAGGTCTTAGATTTACAATTGTCGGAGTAAATGCAGGGAAATTATGAAGAGTTGTTTTACCCAAAAAATCTGTACTTGCAGGCGATACATGAAATTGCAAATTTGGTGTTTCTAAATGGTTATCACTTTTAATAAATCCACACAAATAGCTAGCGCCAACAGTTAAGGGACCTTTTTTAAAAAGAAAAAAATTTATTCCAGTTATTATTTTTCTATAATAGCTATGATAAATATCATTAAGAGTGTCTAAATTTTTTACTTTGTAAACAGGCCTTAACATTAAATGATCATGAAGATTTTTGCCTACGGACGGATGATCTTTTACTACATTGATATTATTTTTTTTAAGTAGATCTCCAGGGCCAACACCTGAAGCTTGAAGAATGTGAGGTGATCCAACAGTACCAGCGCTTAATATTATTTCTTTATTTGTTTTGGCGTTTAAAAGCTGATTATTCTTCCAAAAATTTACACTGACTGCTTTTCTGTTTTCAAATTCAATGTTTTTAATGTGAGCGTTAATTAAAATTTTTAAATTTTTTCTTTTTTTAATAGGGTTTAAATATCCAACTGCAGTACTACATCTATAACCATTTTTTACGTTTAATGGGAAATAACCCATTCCTTCATTATTTCCAGTATTAAAATCAGATGTTCCAGGGTAGCCAAATTCTTCTGCTGCTTCCATAAACAAGTCTAAAACTTTAAAAGATGCCCTCATTTTTTCAACTGCAAGAGGACCACCTACTCCATGGAAGTTGTCTTTACCTTGTTGATTATCTTCAGATTTTATAAAATAAGGTAGTACATCTTCCCAAGACCACCCCACATTTCCCAGTTGTCTCCAATAATCGTAATCACTAGATTGACCTCTGATATATAACATTCCATTAATTGAAGAACTTCCGCCAAGAGTCTTACCTCTAGGAAAATTCATTTCTCTATTGTTAAGTCCAGGGTCTTTCTCAATTTTAAAACACCAATCTGTATTTGGATTGTGCATAGTTTTAAAATACCCCCCAGGAATATGTATCCAGGGATTAGTGTCCTTGCCTCCTGCCTCTAATAATAAAACTTTAATATTAGGGTTTGTTGACAGTCTGTTCGCTAAAACACATCCAGCTGATCCAGCACCAATAATAATATAATCAAATTGTTCCATTTGAGGTTGAAATATATTTATAGGTTAAAGTTTGTCAAAAAGTAACACAATTTTAACTTGAAACATTATACTTACTATAGTCCAATAAATTTTTTATTAATTAATTAAGGAGAAAAATGAGAAAAATTATATCTTTGTTTTTAGGTATCGTTGTACTTATCGGTTTTTCGGTGGCAGCGAACGCTAAAACATTGAAATGTCAAACTGTTATTGCCTCAAAAGCTGACGAAGTTGTAATGTTAAAAGATTTTGGTCAAACTGTGACTGATTTAACAGGTGGTTCTATTGAGTTTGAAATTTTACCGAAAGGTGCTGTTGTTGGAGTTAAAGAAACATTAGATGCAGTTGATAAAGGATTGCTCGATTGTGGATTTGCTTGGACACACTATTGGTCAGGTGAACATCCAGCAGCTATGTTATTTGGTTCTCCAGTAGCAGGTGCGGGTGTAGGAATTGATAACATCGCGTTTTTATCTTGGTTTCAATATGGTGGTGGTAAACAATTATACGACCAACTTTGGAAAGAGATGAAAAGAGACATTAAAGGTTTAATGCTTCAACCAGTTGGTCCAGAAGCTCTAGGTTGGTTCAAAGAACCGATTAATAGTATGGATGATTTTAGAAAGTATAGATTTAGAACTCCTCCAGGAATTCCAGGTCAAACTTATAAAGATATTGGAGTAGCGTCTGTTGCAATGGGTGGTGGAGATATTCTTCCAGCTCTTGAAGCAGGAACAATTGATGCAGCTGAATGGTGTTGTCCTAAACCGGACTTAGTTTTTGGTTTCTACAAAGTACTTAAAAATTACTACTTACAAGGTTTACACCAAGTTGTTGTAAATGCTGACTTATACATCAATGGTAAGGTGTGGAGAGGCTTAACTGACCATGAGAGAAAAGCTATGGAAGTTGCAGCTGATGCATCTTTATCAAAATCTATGAGTTATAGAATTTACGAGAACGGTAAAGCTCTTCATGAACTTACTACTAAACATGGAGTAATTTTACATGATACTCCTGCAGATTATTTTCCAGCATACATGGCCGCTGCTAAAGCGAGCTTAGAAAAGAATGCAGCTGAAAATGCATTCTTCGCTGAAGTATGGCAATCTCAAAAAGATTTTGCTGATATAGCAGTTCCTTTTTGGTCTGGCGCTCAAATGTCTAATGCTAAGCTAGGAATGGCTCACGCAGCAACATTAAAATAGTAGTTTTAAAAGTTATAAAAATATTTAAAATAAAGCGGACTTAATAGTCCGCTTTATTTATTTTGGGACAAACTATGAGTGATGAACCAACGAAATTAGATATTTCAGATGAAATGATCGCAGAGCGTCGATCAGAATTTGGTAAAATGCCAGACGATATGCCTAAATGGATGGCATCAACAATTACAAAAATAGATTTATTTAGTAAGTGGACTGGCAATATTGTTTGCTGGATCACAGTCCCCCTTATACTTACTATGGTTTACGAAGTATTTGCAAGAAAGCTTTTTACAGCTCCAACAATGTGGGCATACGACATGAGCAGGTTTTTATATGGTGCGTTATTTATGCTTGGAGCCGGTTATGCATTATCAAAAGGAGTTCATATAAGAGCAGATTTTTTATACAGAAATTTTAAAGTTAAAACTCAAGGTATCGTAGATGCAGCGTTGTATATTTTATTTTATTTTCCAGGTCTCTTATTCTTTTTTTATATGACGACTGGTTTCGTTCAAGAATCAATCATGAGAAGTGAACGGGGAATGGATACAGCCTGGATGCCTTACATGTGGCCAATTAAAGCTTGTTTGTGGTTTGGTATATTATTTTTGCTCATTCAAGGAATATCTGAAGTTTTAAAAAGTTATTACGCAGCAACAAGGGGTAGGTGGCCTAATCAAAAATGATAGCAGAAATAATAAGTCCAGCTACTTTAGGTTTTATATTAGTTGCAGTAATGTTATTTGCAATTTTTATTGGTTTTCCCATTTCATTTACTTTAATTTTTTTGGGCTTTGTTTTTGGTTATTTAGGTTTTGGACCATTAGTTTTTTACTTAATGACTTTACAGTTTTCGATGGTAATGACAGAACAAGCTCTCGCCGCCGTACCGCTCTTTATCTTTATGGGTATTATGATGGAACAAGCTGGTTTAATGGAGAGATTGTTCTCTTCCGTTCAGCTTATGTTGTCTAGAGTAAGAGGCTCCTTATATTACGCGGTACTTTTTGTTTCTGTAATATTTGCAGCTGCTACAGGTATAGTGGGTGCATCGGTTACTATTCTTGGAATCATGGCCGCCAAATCGATGAACAAATCTGGTTATGATGTTAGGTTGGCTGCAGGGACAATTACAGCAGGAGGAACTTTAGGAATTTTAATACCTCCAAGTATTATGTTGGTTGTAATGGGTCCGATTATGGAAATTCCAGTTACAGATTTGTTTGCAGCAGCGATATTTCCAGGAATAATGCTAGCACTGCTATATGCGGCTTACATCACATTTCGTTGTTGGAAGAATCCGAGCTTAGGTCCGGTTTTACCAGAAGAAATGAGAGCAACAAGCATGAAACAGGTTTTGGTTGAATTTTTTCTAGGTTTAGTTCCACCTGCGGCATTAGTCTTTGCAGCTTTAGGAAGTATTTTATTTGGTTTTGCCACACCAACAGAGGCAGCAGGTTGCGGTGCTATGGGTGCTTTGCTTTTGGCATTAGCTTATAAAAAATTAACTCTGCCAAAATTACAAGCAGTATTAGTAAAAACTTTAGAAATTACAGCTCTAATCATGGTGTTAGTGGCAGCATCAAACTTTTTTGGATCTGTTTTTTCAAAATTGGGTACCCCGATGGTTCTCACAGAATTTTTGTTAAACCTGGAAGTAAATAAATATTTTATTCTCTTCATAGTTATGGCAATGATTTTTTTATTAGGATGGCCTTTAGAATGGGTACCAATCGTGCTTATTATTATTCCGATAATTCTTCCTTTAATTGAAAGTCTAGAATTTAATTTAACTTGGTTTGCTATTTTGGTAGCGGTAAATTTACAAACCGCATGGCTATCCCCTCCAGTAGCCCTTTCAGCATACTTTTTAAAAGGTGTCGTTCCTGAATGGGATTTAAAAGATATTTATATCGGTATGATGCAATTTATGGTTCTTCAAATAATCGGTTTGATAATAATAATAATTTTTCCAGAAATTGTTCTCTGGTTACCAACTTATATATACGGAAAGTAGTATTCGAATCAAAACTTTAATAAACACGCAATAAAAAACAGGTATATTTTTAATTTTTAAAAGCATATGCTTCCAGTCTAGTTTTCTAAATAGGGGGTAAACATAAATATATGAGTACAGTAACTAATAGAGACGGACGTTTATATAATACAGACTTGGCGCCTACTCCAGAAGGACAAAAAAATTGGGGTTGGTTTGAAATCTTTAATGTTTGGGCAAACGATGTCCAGAGTTTATTTGGGTATACTTTGGCTGCATCGTTATTTTTAACATATGGACTAAATGGTTGGGCTGTTTTTGCAGCAATAATTCTTGCTGGCTTTTTTATTATGTGGTTAGTAAATCTTTCAGGTTCACCAAGTGTTAAGCATGGAATTCCGTATCCTGTATTTGCTCGTGTGAGTATGGGAGTTCATGGTGCAAACTTTCCGGCAATGGTAAGAGGTATAGTTGCAATGTTTTGGTATGGGGCACAAACCTATTTTGCATCAACAGCTGTTGCACTTTTAATTACAGGCGTGACAGGTATAAGCGGAAGTGGTGATTTCTTGGGAATGAACAGCGTTGCCTGGATATCATTTATTTTTGTAGCAATTTTTCAAATATATTTATTTTGGAATGGTATCGAATATATTAGAAAATTCTTAAATTTTGCAGGACCAGCAGTTTATATAATTATGATCATATTAATGATTATGATATGGGCCAAAGCAGGAGGAGGTCTTCTTTCAGAAGTTGGCAACATACTTTCGGGTGTTGGCAGTTATGATGGAGGTGCATTTGCAGCTTTCTTAGCAATTTTCGGAACAATGGTAGCTTACTTTGCTGCTGTAGTAATTAATTTTGGTGACTTTGCAAGGTTTGTAAAAAATGAAGATGAAATGAAAAAGGGAAACCTATGGGGTTTACCTGGCAATATTGTTCTTTTCTCTTTTATTGCATTAATGGTTACAGCTGGAACAGTCGTGGTTTTTGGAGAAACACTTACAAATCCAACAGACATGGTTGATAGAGTTGGTAACATATGGCTAACTGTTGTTGCAGCATTTGCATTCTTTGCAGCTACAATTGGAATTAATATGGTCGCAAACTTTGTTCCACCAGCATATGATCTTGCAAACTTAATACCTAGTAAAATTAATTTTAGAGTAGGTGGTTTAATTACAGCAATATTAGGTTTCATCATCGGTGCATTTTGGGTTTCAGTTATTAGCAATATTGGTATGTTTCCATTTGTGAATACTCTCGGAGCAATTCTTGCGCCAGTATATGGAATAATGATTATTGATTATTACATAATTAAAAAGGAAAGAATTGATGTTAACGATTTATTCTCCTCTAAAGATGATGGCAAGTATTACTACAATGGAGGTTGGAACATAAAAGCGTTTATTGCTTGGGTAATTGCAGGTATATTTTCAGTAGCAACTGTTTGGCATCCTACATTGTCTGCTTTAGGCGGATATGCTTGGATAATTGGTGCAGCTCTCGGAGCATTTTTGCACTATTTAATGTCAAAAAATCAAGGATAAAAAAAATTTATAAATAATATAAAACTCGCTGCTTAAATTGCGGCGGGTTTTTAACATTTAAGAGTGACTTTATCTTTTTCAAAATTATGAAAAATTAAATTATTTCCAGAACCTTTTCTATCAATTACTAAGAAATTCATATCTTCTGTTGAAATTAAAGGAAAATGCCAAATATTCGGTTTATAATTTATACCTATTCCAGGAGAAATAATAAAAGATTCAATTTTGTTTATTTCTGGTTTATCACCAGGGGGAGCAACAAATGCTATAAAAGTAGTTTCTTTCATGGGAATGAATGCCTGACTACCCAAGGGATGTTTTTCCATCATATCAATTCTCATGGGGAAAGTTCTTTTTAGGGCTGAAAAAATACTTATTATAGTCTTTCCTCCATCTTTTGAAGTATTGATATTTACTAAATTATCAAAGCGTTTTGCGTATCCAGCATTTATATTTATCGGTTTGATAGTGTCAGAGGAAATTAAATCTCCGTAAGTGGTGAAATTTTTTCTAGTAATTTTTACTGGTTTAATAATTTTTTCCATTATTCAACTTTTCCAAAAGCTCTAATTCTTGAAATTCCCCCATCAGGGAAAATGTTAATTCTTATATAATTTATTTTTTTATTTTTCATTAGATTGTTTTGAAAGCTGTGTTTTTTGTTAGCCTGAAGTTTTACTTTATTTAATAATAATTTCCATTTTTTTGATTTATTAATAATAGTTTTATCTGAAATTTTAGCATTTAAATATGCTGCTTGTAGAGAACATCTATCTGGGTAATTTCCTTTAAAGTGATGAGTGTCAATTTGAATTTTGCTAATTTTACCACCTGTGGCACATTTAAGAATAAGCCAATCAAAATTTTTTCCTCGACTTCTTCTTGTTTCCCATCCATCACCCATATTTTTTCCTATTCCTGGCGCAAGGATATTTTCAGCTCTTCCGAAATGTTCATTGTTACAAGCAATAGGGATAGCACCATTTAATATTGAAGTAAGATTTACTATTTTTTTTCCGAATTTCTTTTTAGTTTGCATAGATCCATAAATTCTTATTCTTGCAACACCTCCATCGGGATAAATATTTAATTTAACATGTGTAAAAATAGTTTTATTTTTTATATTAAAAAAATGATGACTGTTTGCTTTGGTTGATTTTTTTTTTAAAATCTTAATCCATTTGGAATTTTTGTTCGGTAACTTTTTTTCGCTATAGCAAGCTTCCAATGACACTTTACTAGGTTGATTCCCAGAAAAATAAGAAGTGTCTATATCCACTTTATTTATTTTTCCTGGTTTGCCTAATTTTAAAATTAAATAGTCATGACCCTTACTTCTCTTTCTTCTTGTTTCCCATCCATCCATCCATTTTCCGTGCTTATCAAAAACACCTTCCTTAAACACGGGAGGCCAAGGCTTAATTATTCTTTTTGCTGGTGCAAAAAATTCATCAGTTTTATATACAATTTTTGAACCTAAGCGTGATTGAGCTAAATCTATTAATCCGTTTAAAAAAATGTATTTGGTTTTACTCATTGAAAAATTATATATTCGAATAGTATTTAATCCAGTGCTTGGCTATATCTATTCTTTTGCAAATCCATACGTTCTGATGATTCAAAACATAATCTAAAAATTTTTTTAAAGATTGAATTCTTCCAGGTCTTCCAATCAATCTACAATGCAAACCTACCGACATCATTTTAGGAAATGTATTTCCCTCATTATATAAAGTATCAAAACTATCTTTAAGATATGCATAAAATTGGTCACCACTATTAAATCCTTGATGAGTAGCAAATCTCATATCATTATTATCAAGCGTATAAGGAATAATTAGTTGTTTTTTTTTATCTCGAACTTTCCAATATGGTAGATCGTCACTATATGAATCACTATGGTAAAGAAAACCTCCTTCTTCCATAATTAAGTCATGTGTATTGGGACTACATCTTCCTGTGTACCAACCAAGCGGTCTTTTCCCAAATATTTTCTTAATCGATTGAATTGCTAGTTGCATATGTTTTTTTTCAGTTGCTCTAGTGATCTTTTGATAATCAATCCATCTCCATCCATGTGAAGCAACTTCGTAGTCAGCGTTTTTAATTGTTTCACATACATCTTTATTTCTTTCTAAGGCCATTCCAACACCAAATATAGTTACCGGTATTTTTTTCTCTTGAAACAACTCATGAATACGCCAAAAACCTCTTCTAGAACCGTATTCATAAATTGATTCCATATTTATATGTCTACCTTTTATAGGTAGGGCTCCTATAATTTCTGATAAAAATGTTTCCGAAGCTTTATCTCCATGTAATACACAATTTTCAGATCCTTCCTCATAGTTCAAAACTATTTGGAGAGCTAATTTTGCATTATTTGGCCATTTTATTACAGGTATATTTGTCCCATAACCAATCATATTTCTTGGATAATTCTTTTTCATAGAATAAATTATTTATATATTAAATTAATTATACATTCATAACAACTCGTACTTACAAGTAAATTATGGCGATTAAATATTTAAAAAAAGCAATTAAAACTCCATCAACAGATGATCAGAAAACTCGTAAAACAGTTCAGGAAATTTTGGGTGATATAGAAAAAAGAAGAGAAGAGGGTATTAAAGCAATTTCAAAAAAATTTGATAAGTACGAAGGAGAAGTAATTATATCAAAGGAAAAAATAGAAGAAGCAAGTAAAAAAGTAGATCAAAAAACTAAAGACGACATAAAATTTGCTCATGAAAGAATAAAAAAATTTGCCGAACATCAACTAGAACATTTAAATAATGATTTTGAAGTTGAACTATCCAAAGGTTTATTTGCAGGACAAAGATTAATTCCTATTGATACAGTTGGCTGCTATATACCAGGTGGCAGATATGCTCACATTTCTTCAGCTATCATGGCAATTACACCGGCAAAAGTTGCTGGAGTAAAAACAATTATTACAGCAAGTCCACCAAAAGACAAAAATGGTGCAAATGCTGGAATTGTTTATGCAGCAAATTTGTGTGGTGCAGATGTTATTTTAAATTTGGGTGGTATAGCAGCCATTGGATCTTTAGCGTATGGATGTTTCAATAATCCAGCAGTAGATTTTTTAGTAGGTGCTGGAAACCAGTATGTTGCTGAAGCAAAAAGAATATTATTTGGAAAAGTTGGTATTGATCTTTTTGCAGGACCAACAGAAATAGCAATCATTGCTGACAAGACAGCTGATAAAGAAATTGTTGCAGCAGATATCGTTGGACAAGCTGAACATGGTTACAATTCGCCGGGCTGGGTTTTTACCACTGATAAACAATTAGCAGATTATGTTATAAAAAGAATACCAGAATTAATTCAAGAACTACCAGAAGGGCCAAGAAATAGTGCTGAACCTGCATGGAAGGATTATGGTGAAGTTATTCTATGTGATAATAATGAGGAAATGGCAAAAGTAAGCGACCAGTACGCTGCTGAACATCTTGAAGTTCATGCAGATAAATTAAATTGGTGGTTGAAAAGACTTAGGAATTATGGATCTTTGTTTTTAGGTGAAGAAACCACAGTAGCATATGGAGATAAATGTTCTGGGCCAAATCATATTTTACCCACCAAAGGAGCAGGAAGGTATACAGGAGGACTGTATGTTGGAAAATTTATTAAATGTCTTACTTTCCAAAGAATGAGCAAAGATGCAAATAAAATAGTAGGAGCAACAGCAGCAAGACTTGCTAGAGCCGAAGGTATGGAAGCTCATGCAAGAACTGGTGATATTAGATTAAAAAAATATGGGCATTCCAAATAAAAATTTTTTTAATTAAAAACACTAATTCTTTTTACACAAAAAAATAATGAATAAATTTGATTTAAACAATAGAGTTTCAGTGGTAACAGGTGGTGCCCAAGGTTTTGGTCTTGCAATTGCAAAAAAATTTTTAGAATGTGGATCAGAAGTAATTGCATGGGACATTGATAAAGAAGCACTTAACAAAGCTCAAAAAAATCTAAAAAATGAAAAATTCATAACTCAAATTGTTGATATAACAAATTTTGATGAGGTTAAAAAAAATATTGAGTTAATAGTTAATAAACAAAAAATTGATATTTTTATAAATAATGCTGGTATTGCTGGACTAAATTCAAAAGTTTGGGATTACCCTATTGACGAATGGAAAAAAATTATAAATGTAAATCTCAACTCTGTTTTTTATTGTTGTAAAGCAGTAGTTCCCCATATGATAAAAAATAATTATGGCAGGATAGTAAACATAGCATCGATTGCTGGAAAAGAAGGAAATCCAAATGCAAGTGCGTATAGTGCATCAAAAGCAGGAGTAATTGGATTAACCAAATCTCTTGGAAAGGAACTTGCTGATAAAAATATAGCTGTAAATACTGTTACACCCGCCGGAGCAAAAACAAGAATTTTTGACCAAATGACCAAAGAACATATAAATTATATGCTTTCAAAAGTTCCAAGAAATAGATTTTTGGAAGTTGATGAGCTTGCTTCCCTAGTTGCATGGTTGGCTAGTGAGGAAAATTCATTTTCGACAGGAGCAGTTTTTGATATTAGTGGGGGTAGGGCGACCTACTAAATTCCAAATTTTTTCAAATAAACTAAATATTAAATGGTTAATAAAAAATATACCCTATGCATAATAAGAGAAGCGAGAGCCGATGAAAATCGAACTCCCATTACTCCTAATCAAGTACAGGAATTAATTAAAAAATTTCCTAATTTACACATATTAGTACAAGCCTCCAAAAAAAGATGTTTTAGAGATAAAGATTATTTAAATGCAGGCGCAGAAATAACAGAAGATATAAGCAACGCAGATATCATTTTCGGAGTGAAAGAAGTGGATATATCAACGCTTATTGAAAATAAAACTTATTTATTTTTTTCACATACAACTAAAGTTCGAAATTATATCAACCAGGTTACACAAAACAAAGCTATTATTTATAAGAAAGAGCTTTTAAGAGAGATTTTAAAAAAAAATGTTACTTTGATTGACTATGAAAATATAAGAGAGGTATCCGGAAAGGGATATCGATATCTTGGTTTTGGTAGGTTTGCAGGTATAGTTGGTTGTTACAATACCCTTAATCTTTATCTAAAATTACAGAAAGAAAAATCACTTCCAAGAGCTTTTGAAATTAATAACTATGAAAAAATTAAAGAATTACTCGGTAAGCGGAATTTTAATAAGCTTAAAATACTACAAACCGGAAGAGGAAATGTTGCCAAAGGTTCTATGGAAGTTTTAAAACATGCGAATATTAAACAGGTTTCAATAAATGATTATTTAAACAAAAAATATAATGAAGGAGTTTTTTGTAATATTTCGACTAGAGAATATGTTGAACGGAATGATGGCAAAGATTATTCGGTTCAAGATTTTACTTCAAACCCTCATGAATATAAGTCAAAAGTAAAAAAATACCTGTTTGATGCAGATATGCTTATAACTGGTCATTATTGGGAACCAAAATTTCCAAAACTATTTTATCCAAATCAAATTAATGAATTTAAGAACCTAAAAGTCATAGGTGATATTACCTGCGATATTAACGGAGCTGTACCAACCACCATAAGATCTACAACGATTGCAAAACCCTATTATTCAATTGATATCAATTCAATGAAAGAAATTGATTTGGGTAGCAAGGGCATTGCAGTTATGGCCGTTGACAATTTACCTTCAGAGCTACCCAATGAATCTAGTGAAGAATTTGGTGATAGTGTTATATCTGATGTTTTACCTTATTTGATTAGCAAAGACGATGGTCGCATTAGTAGAGCTACAACTGCTTCCCGAGGAAAATTTAGTCCCACTTATAGTTATCTAGAGGATTTTATTAAATAAAATTATTTTTCAAATATACTTAATCTGTAGTAAAATTAATTTTAGAAAGGAGTAAACATGGCAAAATTTTATGCAATGGGCAATTACACAGCTAAAGCTTTCGAAGGTTTTATCAAAGATCCTAATTCAGATAGATCAAAAGCTGCTCAAGCAGCTGGCGATGCTGTAGGAGCTAAAATGATCTCATATGATGCATTAAGAGGATCATTCGATTTTATAGTTGTATTCGAAGGAAGCTTTGAGCAAATGGCAGGAATTAAATTAGCTACGGAAGCCAGTGGGGCACTTAGAAATATTAATATTTGTGAAGCTATCAAAATGAGCGGTCCTGCTACACATGCTGCAAAAGTCGCATCAAGTTATTCAGCTCCAGGAAAATAATTTGGTTTCAAGTTCATTAGAATTTTTATTGGTCTAGTGACCAATAAAAGTTCTGTGAATTGTTTATTTTACTTTTTGATTCTGTTTTCCTAGGCAATCTATAGAAAGACTCATTTCATCATTAGGTTTGAGATATGTTGGCGGTTTTTTCCCCATACCTACTCCTGGAGGCGTTCCAGTTGTAACAATATCTCCAGGCTGTAAAGACATAAAATTACTCAAGTATGAAAGAATAAAATTAATTTTGAATATCATTTTACTCGTATTGCCAGTCTGCATTCTTTGGCCATTTAGATCCAAACTTAAATTTAGTTTCTGAACGTCGGGAATCTCATCTTTTGTCACTAAGTAAGGACCCATAGGACCAAAGGTATCGGCTGATTTACCTTTAACCCATTGACCCATTTTTTCTATTTGCCATTCTCTTTCGCTTACATCATTAACTATACAATAACCTAGAATGTGATTAGGAGAATCTTTTTCAGAAATATATTTTGTTTCTTTCCCGATTACAAAAGCAATTTCTACTTCCCAGTCTGTCTTTTTTGAGTTTTTGTGAACAATAACATCATCATTTGGTCCACTGATACAACTAGTAGCCTTCATGAAAACAATAGGCTCAGAAGGAGGTTTAGCTCCAGTTTCTGCGGCATGATCAGAATAGTTCAAACCTATACCTATAAATTTTCCTGGCTTATTTATGCAAGAACCAATTCTTGTTGAATTGGAAACTTCAGGCAAGGTATCCAAATCAATTTTTCTTAATTTAGTTAAAGTTTCAAAATTAAGAGTTTCAGGATTAAAGTCTTTAATGTGGGAGGAAAGATCTCGAATTTTTCCATTTTTATCTAGAGCAGCTGGTTTTTCACTACCTTTATTTCCACATCTTAATAATTTCATTTTCTTATTCTGAATTTTTAATTAGTTTGAAATTCCTAGATGAGTATATTTAATGTTAAGATAATCCTTAATTCCCATAGAACCTCCCTCTCTTCCATATCCTGTTTGTTTAATTCCTCCAAATGGTGCTTCAGCAACTGCTACAACGGACGTATTAACTGCAACAATTCCTGTTTCCATTAACTCTGATGCTGTGTGAGCTTTTTCCATTGAATTTGTAAAAACATAACTTGCAAGACCAAGTTCATGATTATTGGCTCTCTTTATTACTTCGTCAAAATGTTTGAATGTTGTGATTGGTACCAAAGGACCGAATGGTTCGACCTTCATAATTGTAAAATCATCTTTTACATTGTCAAAAACTGTAGGTTCATAAAAATATCCTTTATTAAATCCAGAAGGTCTTTGTCCTCCGCATAAAATTTTCGCTCCTTCTTTTTTTGTTGTTTCGACCATTTGTTCAATTTCTTCTAATCTTTTTTTTGTTGTCATTGGTCCTAACTGAACTCCTTCATTTAAGCCATTTCCAATTTTAAGTTTTTTTGTTTTTTCCACAAAGGATTTTGTAAATTCATCTTTTTTGCTTTCGTGGATATAAAATCTGCTTGGTGATATGCATACTTGTCCATTATTTCTAAATTTAGCAGCAATAGCCATTTCAGATACCTTTTCGGTGTCTGTATCGCTAAATACAATAAAAGGTGCATGACCACTCAATTCCATAGTAACTCTTTGAACTTTGTCAGCTGCTTGCTTTAAAATTAATTTGCCAACTCTTGTAGAACCTGTAATCGAAATTTTTTTGATAATATCCGAAGCAATTAATTGAGAAGAGATTTTTGCAGGATCTCCAGAAAGTAAATTTACAACACCCGGAGGGACACCTGCTTCTTTTATGATATTCATCATTTCCATAACACAACCAGGAGCTATTACATCTGGTTTACATATAACGGAACATCCAGCAGCTAAAGCTGTTGAAATTTTTCTCGCTGCTAAAATTACTGGAAAATTCCAAGGAACTAATGCAGCTACTACACCAACTGGTTGATAGTAAACGTGTATTCTGGTGTTTTCAAATCTACTTTCAACAGTTTGACCATAAATCCTTTTTGTTTCTTCAGCATTCCATTCAAAAATATCTGCAGCTCCATTAACTTCTCCAACAGCTTCCGCCAAAGGTTTACCAACTTCTAGAGTAAGCCATTTAGCAAGGACATCATTTTTTTTTCTAATTAGATCTGCAATATTTCTAATTATGGAAGCTCTTTGCCAAGGTGGAATTTTTTTCCAAATTTCAAAACCTTTTTCAGCTGACTTTAAAGCTTTTTCAACATCAGCTGAGGAAGCCTTGGACGCACTACCAATTATTTCTTCTGTGGCAGGATTAATAACTTCATAGGTTTCTTTGTTTTGAGATAGTTGCCATTTACCATCAATGAATTGTCCAAATTTGCTATACATTGTTAATATTTAAAATTGATATACTATTAATAGAGTAATTTACTAATAAAATTTTAATAAAGCCACACCAAAAAAAATAACAAGTATTGCTACTACTTTTAAAAGAGTGAATTTTTCTTTTAAAAAGAAAGTTCCTATTAATAAAGCAAAAATAATACTAGTTTCCCTAAGAGCTGCAACCAAAGGTACGGGAGCCCGTGTAAAAGCCCAAACTATTGTTCCATAAACTATATATGAAAGGGTCCCTCCAATAAAAAATATTTTTTTTCCTTCATTTAAGACTTTTAAGGGTACTCTTGGCATGTTCATAATTTTCAATAAAATGGAAAAAAAAATTGCATTTAAAATCATTAACCAGGCCGTATAGTTTAGTGGAGAATTGCTTAACCTTCCGCCAAAGCCATCTGAAATGGAATAACAAGAAATAAATATACCTGTAGCTACCGCATAAACTATCGCTGAATAATTTTTAAAAGCTCTAATGCTTTGGAAACCTAAGATAATAATTCCAAAAGAAATTATTAAGATACCTATTAGTTCAAATCTAGAAATATTTATATTTAATAAAAGCAAAGATAATATGACAATAAAAATTGGAGCGGTACCCCGAGCTATAGGATAAACTTTTGTATAATCTTCTAATCTATATGCTGAAAGAAGGCACCATTCATATCCTGTAAGAAAAATCGCAGAAGCAAAAATATAAGGAATACTTTGCATAGATAATGTTGGCGTAAAAAATATAACTACTATTGATATTGGTACATGCCCCAAAACTATTGCTGTTAATGAAAAGTATTTATCATCTTCTCTTTTTACCATCGCATTCCAAATAGCGTGCAGGAATGCAGCTAAAATTACGATTAAAAATATGTTTAATGACATGATTTACCTTGTCTTTAAAAAACATTTATTTCAATATAAATTTGAAATGATTTAATTATTTAAAACATGATTTTTCAAAGAGTTTATAAATTTATTGATAGTACCCTTATAGATTTAGGACGTCAGTTTAGATGGTCTTATCTGCCTCCTTTAATGGTCTATGTTGCAGCTGGAATATCAGGATTGACCGGAATTGTTGGTATTTTTTTTATAAAAGATTATCTTAATTTGTCAGCAGCATTTCTAGCGGGATTAGGATTTTGGGCAGGAATTCCTTGGGCGTTAAAAATGCCTTTAGGACATCTTGTTGATTTAATTTGGTCGAGAAAAAATTACCTCGTTTTTGTTGGAGCTGGGCTTATCGCGTTGAGCATAATTATTATGTATGGCCTCATTATCCATACAGAGACCATGGCATCTATTCTAAAAGTTGAAACATGGTTTATCGTAAGTGCTTTGCTTGCGCCAGTTGGCTACGTTACGCAAGACGTTGTAGCTGATGCCATGACGGTCGAGGCAATACCAAGTACGGATGATCAAGGGATTCAATACTCTACTCAACAAATAAAGATCATGCATACGACGATGCAAACTCTAGGCCGATTTGCGATTATTGGCGGTTTTTTTTTAGTGGCGCTGGTTAATGTTGTTATGTTTGCGGGCGTTGGCGCTTTAAGTGAAGCAGAAAAAATTGAAATATACGGCAGAATTTATCTTTACGCTTTAATCATTCCAATTGTTTCGGTCTCGGGAGTTTTTCTTGCAATGTATCTCAAAAGACAACGCTTGAAGAAATTAATAAAATCAGGAGTAAGTGACGAAGAATTAAAAAAACTTATGACAGAGTTCGTAGTAAGCACCCAACCCAATTGGTGGATCCTAGGAGGTAGTTTGGTCTTTGTCATTTTTACGCTTGGGGTCGGAATCTTAAAAGTTCCGTTTGCCCAGGAAATTGTATTTATAGGTTCGATGCTGATCATCTTGTTTTTGATGAAAAAATTAATTACTGAACTACCTGAATCATCTCGTTTTGTTGTCGTTGGAACTGCTATCATTATCTTTGTTTTTCGGGCAATGCCAGGCCCCGGACCGGCTTTGGGTTGGTTTGAGATTGATGTTCTTGATTTTGATCAACAGTTCTTTTCGTTACTATCGCTTATAGCTTCTGCTTTGACTTTGGTGGGTATCGTTATTTTCAGACCTTTCATGGCAAAAAATTCCATCGCCAAAATTATTGTAGTGCTATCCATTGTAGGATCAATTTTATTTTTACCAAGCGTTGGTATGTATTATGGATTTCATAACTGGACATCTTCCTTAACAAACGGAATAGTTGACGCACGATTTATTGCTATCGTAAATACCGCATTAGAATCTCCTTTAGGGCAAGTTTCGATGATTCCATTGTTAGCTTGGATTGCAAAGAATGCACCAGCACACTTAAAAGCAACTTTCTTCGCTGTTTTTGCCTCCTTTACTAATCTTGCCTTATCAGCCAATGCTTTAGGCACAAAGTATTTAAATGAAATATTCATCATTACAAGATCCGTTAAAGATAAAGTTACAGAAGCCATCTTAAGTACAGCAGACTATTCTGAACTTGGAGTATTATTAATAATAGTTACACTTTTGACATTACTGATACCAATATTTACTGTATGGATAATTCAGCAATCAAAATTTAGAACTAACGAATAATAGATGGAATATCAAAGCTCACTTCACAAAAAATTATCAAAAAGTGAGTTTGTCTATACTGCTGAAACGACGCCACCTGATTCCGCTAGTCAAGATGTATTGTTGACAAAAATAATGCCATTAAAAGGAATAGCAGATGCTGTTAATGTTACCGATGGTCCTGGAGCAAAAGTCCATATGTCTTCATTAACTGCGGCAATCATTCTTGCCCAAAATGATATTGAGCCAATATTACAGTTAACTATTCGTGATCGTAATCGTTTAGCACTTCAAGGTGATTTGGTCGGAGCATCTGCTCTAGGTGTTCATAACATCCTATGTTTAACCGGGGATAATCCCAAAAATGGAGATCAACCCGAAACTATCGCAGTAAATGATATTAATAGTTTAACATTAATTGCTACAGCTAACATGATGCGTAAAGATAAACAATTTCCATCGGGAAGAACAATTGAGCCTCCACCCAAGTTATTCATAGGTGGAGCAGAGATTCCAACGCAAGGAAAACCTAATCCCAAAAAAATTTTAAACAAAATTGAAAAAGGTATTGATTTTTTTCAAACACAATATGTTTTTGATATAAAAATATTAAAAGAGTATATGAAAATTTTGGGTGATGCTGGAATACTAGAAAAAACATATTTTATCATTGGATTAGGTCCTTTTACTTCAGCAAAAAGTGCGAAATGGATGAATAATAACTTATTTGGTGTTGATATACCCAATGAGATTATAAAAAGGTTGGAACAATCAGAAGATCAGAAAAAAGAAAGTGAAAAAATCTGCCTTGAATTAATTAACGACTTTCGCGAAATAAAAGGAGTTCATGGAGTGCACCTTATGGGGTACAATAAAGAACAAGTAATTGCGGAAATTATTAAAGAATCTAAAAAAACTTAATTTCCCGCTACACCCACAATCCAAAGGCCTATAACAAAGTACCAAATCATATCACTTTTATTATATTACAACTGCTTAAGATAAGGTAGTTCTATTTTAACATTATTTTCTTGATTAATTAATTTTAATCGAGCGCAACAATTGCTGCTGCGATAGAAGCTAATCTAGCTTCTGATTCATCAGCTCTACTCGTGATTACAACTGGAGCTTTACCACCAATTACAACACCAGCTGCACAAGCCCCCATAAAATATACCATCATTTTGACAAGAGCATTTCCTGTTTCAACGTTAGGGACCAGCAAGATATCAGTATTTCCAGCAACTTCATTTTTAATTTTTTTTATTCCTGCAGCTTTTTTTGAAACTGAATTATCGAATGCCAAAGGACCAAAAACATCAGCATTAATATTTTCTTTCTTAGCTTTTTTTGTAATTGTTTGAGCTTCCATCGAGCTTGGCATGCTTTCCAATACTTCTTCGGTAGCCGATAAAACAGAAACCTTGGGCCTAGCAATTCCTATTTTATTTGCAAAATCAACAGCATTTCTAAGAATATGCATTTTAACTTCTAATTTTGGCAATACATTCAGAGCACCATCAGTAATGATAAAAGGTTTATCATCAGTATCGATGGTCATATGCCAAACATGACTTAGTCTTTTTTTTCCAATTAAATTTAAATTTCTTTTTAAAACAGCTTTCATTAAGACGTCAGTGTGGATATGACCTTTAACTATAATTTTCACTTTTTCTTCACTAGCAAGTTTTGCAGCTAAGGGTGCGGTACTATTTTCGTCCTTTTCATCAATAATTTCATATTTTGATATATTCCATTTAAGTTTTTGAGCATGTTTTTTTATTTCAGTTTCATTTCCAACAAATATTGGATTGATCAAATTATTTTGTACTGCTTTATGAGTAGACTCCATTGGAAGAATTTCTCCAGCATTTACAATAGCAGCATTAACTAAACCTATTTTTTTTGCTCGATTAATCAAATTATTTGGACAGACAATTTTTTTATTTGATAGCATTCAATTTATTTATCTCTTTTAATATATTTTTTATTATAAATTTATAAGTAACCATTTAATTATTCCAGAAAGGGCATTCGCTTGGTGCTGATAAATATTTCTTCAATTCACTATCTAATTTGAAGACAGTAATAGACATACCAGCCATTTCCATAGAAGTAACATATCTACCTACATAGGATTTTGTAATCTCAATTTTCAATTTTGAAAAATTTTCATGAACTCGTTTAGAGACAATATAAAGTTCTTCTAATGGGGTAGCTCCTAAACTATTAATTATTATAGACACTTGATCTTTAGCATTTAATTTAAAATCATCTAAAATTCTTTTACATAGATCATCAATTAATTGATCAGCACTTCTTAATTTTTCTCTTTTAATCCCAGGTTCACCGTGAATTCCCATGCCAATTTCAATTTCATCATCTTTAATTTCAAAAGTAGGCTTACCAGCTTCAGGTAAAATACATGGGGATAAGGCTATTCCTAGAGTTCTAATACTATTATTAGCTGAAGAAGCAACGTTAAAAGTTTTTTCAAGCGAGGCACTTGTCTCAGCAATAGCGCCAGCAACTTTAAAAACGAAAATCATCCCAGCAATACCTCTGCGTTTTAACTTTTCTTCACTGCTTGCACTTGCAATATCATCAGCAACAATAACCTTTTTTGTTTTAATTCCTTCGGAACCTACAATCTCGCAAGCCATTTCAAAATTCATAACATCGCCACCATAGTTTCCGAGTATACACAAAACTCCATTACCATTATTTGCATTTCTAATAGCTGAAGCTATCTGTTCAACTGATGGTGAAGCAAAAACCGAACCTATTGCACAAGCATCTAATAATCCTTTTCCAACATATCCTGTAAAAACTGGCAGATGTCCAGAACCTCCACCTGTAATTAGTCCAACTTTATTTGAAGATTTTTTGGCTCTTATAATTACTCTTTTATTATCTGGAGCAAAGGAATAAATATCTGGATGAGATTTAACTAGTCCCTCAATAGACTCTTCAACAAAATCACTTGGTTTATTAATTATCTTTTTCATGCAATTTTATTTTTAATATACTGTAGTATATTAAATAATGATAAGACCCTTTAAAATAAATATTTCCAATAAAATAATAGAAGATATTAGAACAAAGGTTGCAAATTATCCTTGGCATGAAATGCCAAAGGATGGTGGTTGGAATTATGGAACCAACCTAGATTACATGAAAGAAATTTCAAAATACTGGGTAGAAAAATTTGATTGGAGAAAAACTGAAGAAAAAATAAATAAATTTCAAAATTTTAAATCAAATATTGAAGATATTGATATTCATTTTATTCATGAAAAAGGAAGTGGATCTAATCCAAAACCATTATTATTAAGTCATGGATGGCCCGGATCAATCTTAGAGTTTTTACATGTCACAGATCAACTTGCTCACCCTGAAAAATTTGGTGGAAAGGAAGAAGATGCATTTGATGTTGTTGTCCCATCTTTACCTGGATTTGGATTTTCAGGTCGACCTTCAAGACCAATTGGCCCAAAAAAAATGGCATCAATATTTAATTCTTTGATGACAGAAGTTCTTGGATACAAAAAATATATAACCCAAGGAGGAGATTTTGGAGGAACGATTGCTACTTGGCTTGGATATGATTTTCCAAAAACATGTGTGGCTATTCATATAAATATTTTAATTGTTCGACATCCAGATGGACCCCAAACTAAAGAAGAGAAAGAATGGGAAGAAAGATTCAAAAAAGATCAAAAGATTGAGGATGGCTATAGAACTCAACAGGCAACGAAACCTCAAACACTAAGTTATGCAATGATGGATAGTCCAGTCGGTGTAGCAGCATGGATTATTGAAAAAATGCGTGGATGGTCGGATATCAAAAACAACGAAATCGAAAGTGTTTATTCAAAAGATATTTTGTTATCAAACATAATGGTTTATCTAGTTACAAAAACATTTAATACAGCTTCTTGGATTTATTACGGAAGAAGAGAAGAGGGTGGAAGACCTCTTCCCAAAGAAGGACTTCCAATAAAAGTTCCTACAGCAGTTGCTTTATTTCCAAAAGAATATTTAGAATGGGCCCCAAGATCTTATGTTAAAAGAATTTATAATATTCAGCGTTGGACTGAAATGCCACAAGGTGGACACTTCGCAGCTTTAGAGCAACCAAATTTATTAGTTAATGATATTAGGGAATTTGTAAAGGATCTAATAGATTTATAATATATTGTTCATAGAAAAAAAATTTATGAGAAATGACATTAGCAAATGGATTAATTTAAAGTCTTGTTCTTTAAATTCAATTGATTTTGCAGATAAATGTTGTCAAAAACTATCAGATACTGGAGTTCTGCTTCTCCCCCAATTCCTACTACCAGAAGCTCTTAACCAAATAAGAAAAGAGGCTCAAGCACGAGCTCATTTAGCTTATTTTACAAAAAAAACTCATAATATTTATTTATCTGAATCCGATACATCGTTACCTGAAACTCATGTTTTTAATCGCCAGGTAAAATCTTCTAAGGGCTGTATCACAACAGACCAAATACAATCAGAATCTGGACTACATGTTATTTATAATAATTCTATATTTAAAAAATTTATCGCACATGTCGTTCAAGAAAAAGCCATTTACCCTTACGTAGATCCGTTGTCTGGTATCAATATACATTATGCTAGAGAAGGAGAAGAGCTAGGTTGGCATTTTGACAATTCTTCATTTGCTATCACTTTATTACTACAAGCTCCAATAGAAGGAGGTGTCTTTCAATATGTAAGTGATTTGCGCAACACCAACTCTGAAGAGATGAATTTTGACGGCGTTGAGGCTGTGCTAAATGATAAAGCACCTGTGAAAACTCAACATATGGAAGAAGGTACATTAGTATTATTTAGAGGACTCAACTCTCTTCATAGAGTTACGCCAACCATTGGTAACAGAATTCGTATTCTAGTTGTCTTGGCCTATAATAATAAAGCTGGTGTTTCACTATCTGAAACTGCGCGGATGACATTTTTTGGGAGACTTAGTTAGAAGATTTAGAATATTTGACTTAATTTATTTAATGCAAGCATACCAGGATCATCTAAATCTTTAGTTTTATCTTCAAACATTCTAGCTCTACCAATTAATATTTTTTTTCCTTTAAAATCTTCTAGAGCTTGTTTAGTAGCAGATTTAAATACTTCTGAATAATTAGAATTATTTTCTTTAAGTTTTTTTATTATTAAATCTAAACTGTCAGCAATTGTTTTATCTCCTAATTTAGTCTTTCCTCTTTCTTGTATGGTTTTTAATGCAGTTTCAAAAATAATAACAATATCATTATGATCACATGAAGTTTTGCCCTTTAGATTCTTTGATATATTTATAAAAGAAAAGGCTATTAGAGTTCCAAAACTAGATCCTGATTTCTTTACAAAAGCTTGGGAACAAACCATAAAATTACTTCCCATATCATCTTTAAAATTAGCTTTATTATTATTGATTTCTTCTAATCCATTTAAAATAGTAACTCCTAGGTCACCATCGCCGATTTTTCCATCGGCAGCATTAAATTCGTCGTAGGACTTTTGGGCTTGAGAAAGTAATTTTTCAAAAATACTTTCTAATACTTCTTTATTAAGCATTTAACCTTTGCCACGCCAAGGAATTGTTTTATCTATAATTTTTCTAATTGTTAAATCAAATAAAAGTCCTAACATTCCCATTACGAATATCGTTATCCAAATTACTTCGTACTGCATATATTTTCTAGCTACGTTTTCAACAAAGCCAATACCAGTTGTTCCTGCTAAAAACTCTGCAGCAACTAATGTTCCCCAACACATACCAACCGCAACTCTTATTCCTGTTAGTATTTCAGGTAAAGAGTTAGGTAATATAACGTTTCTTAATATTTGCCATCTGGATGCTCCCAAAGAATGCGCAGCATGAATTTTTGATAGTTGTGTTCCTGATGCACCGGCTCTTGCAGAAATAATCATAATTGAAAAAGCAACCATAAATAATAAAAATATTTTTCCAACATTATCAATTCCAAAAACGGTAATTACTAATGGAGCCCAAGCGAGTGGGGGTACCGGTCTATATAATTCAACTAAAGGATCGAAAAATCCTTTGGCAAATCTATTTAAACCCATAAATATACCTAATGGAACACCAAAGATAATACCGAGCGATAAACCTAAAAACACTCTTAAAAAAGAATCCCAAATGTGTCCTGTGGGAATTGGTATTTTGAAAGCTTCAAATTCTCCAGTAACAACATCTAGAACTTTACTTTTAAAATTAGGTTTTACTGTCCCATCTGAACTGTGAACTGGATATTTCCCAGGTAAAATATCTGCTATCCAATCAGGAAGAATAAAACCGACAATCCTATTAACACCCATCATTTCATACCAAATCATAGGAATCATTTTAAAACCTACACTTGGTTTTAAAAGGTCGCCAAAAATTCTAAAAGTGTCAGATGGTTTAGGTAACCACCTACCAGGACCATCTTCTGCACAAGTTGGACCACTAGCAACAATTGTTCCAGCTGGAAACAATAATATATCTTTAATTCTTATTGCTCCTTGTTCTTTTTTTTGAACTCCATCAAAATCTCTAATTGCTTTTTCCATACCATCTAATGCATTAGGAGGAAATACACTTTCATATTGAATTCTATTTCCAAGTTTTTTTATTTCTTTTATAAAATCCATTTCTAATTTTTGGTTATCATCCAGTCCATTTTTGTATTCTTTAATTTCATCATTAATTTCATTTAATAATTTTAAATATTCAGGGTTATGATTTCTCATTGAAAAAAATTCATCACTAATTTCATTCAATTCTTGAGCTGCTGTATGAAATTTTAAACCTTTTTTGCTTTCTGGAAGAGGAGGCACTTCCATACCAGTTGCACCCCAACCTAATTGTTTTTTTGTTGCTTCAATTCTCTTATTTTCTTCTTCCTCACTTAAAGGAGGCGGATAACTATCTTTTGAAAAGTCTTCAGTTAATTGTTTTATTCTATTTGTTAGTTCATTTATTGTAGTTTTAGTCTTAGTTTCTAAATACTTTTCATTAGTTAATAATGGGATTGTTTGACGAGTTTTATTAAGTAAATTTACAAATTTTTCTTTATCCTGATTTTTTAGACTTGGTGAGTTTTGTATTACAATTATTTTGTTACTTATATTTATGTTTTCACGTTTAATAAGCGCAGTACTTTTATGACTTCTTTCTTCAATTGGGAAAAGATACTTTAAAGATAGCAAAGACTCGTTAACCTTTGCAACTTGACAAAGTTCATTTGCAGATTTTGGGTAAAACGATTTTGCTATATCCCATGAGTAATAAAGCCATGACAATATGAGAAAACTAGTTCCAACCACGACCCAGTGCATTCCTCCTTTAGTTCTTTCAGGATTTCCAAAAACAGTATCAGTTTTTTCAGTTTTAATTAATCTTCGTCCATAAAGAATAGAACCAATAACAGCGACAATAGTAAAAAATGTAACAAATCCTGTAATCATCTTAAATTTCTTTGCCCATTATTTCTTCTTCCATGTTCCAAATCATGGATAGAATTTCTTCTCTTTTACTTACAAAATCTTTATTATTTTTAATTTCTCTAAGATCTCCAGTTAGACCCATTGTTGCAAAAGGAAGAGTATATTCTTTATGTAAACGTCCAGGTCTTGGTGCCATCACATATAATCTTTCACCTAATAATAAAGCTTCTTCAACAGAGTGAGTAATTAAGATGATAGTTTTACCTGTTTCTTTCCAAATTTTTAAAACTAACGACTGCATTTTTTCTCTAGTTAAAGCATCAAGAGCTCCCAATGGTTCATCCATTAAAATTAATTCTGGATCATTGATTAAACATCTTGCAAGAGCTACTCTTTGTTGCATACCGCCGGATAATTGATACGTAGGAGTACTTCCAAAACCTTTTAATCCAACTATATCAAGCCACTCTTCAACTTTTTTTGCTGTTTTAATTGGATCTTCTTTTTTCATTCGTAAACCAAAATTTACGTTTTCATTGACTGTTAACCATTCAAACAAAGCACCTTGTTGAAAAACCATCCCTCTTTCAACTCCCGGACCATTAATTTCTTTTCCACCTAAATTAATTGAACCAGAAGTAGGTCTAAGAAATCCAGCGGCTATATTTAATAAAGTTGTTTTTCCACAACCTGAAGGACCAAGTACAGTTAATAATTCACCTTTTTTTAATGTAAAACTTATATCTTTAAGCGCATGAACAGTTTCTCCTTTAGGAGATTTAAAAATCATATTTAAATTTTGGGAAATCAGATCACTCATAAAAATAATATATTAGAATTTTTATAAAAAAAATAGGCACCAATTTATTAAAATTGGCGCCTATTTAATTTTTTACTTTAGCTCTTAGTAAGGTAGATAAGTAGTATCAACTACTTTAGAGTAATCCTTAAGAGCTGGGTTTTCAGACGTAGCGAACATGTTACCCATAACATCCAAATAATTCATAAGTATACCACCTTTATTCATATACTTAGATTTCATTGCTGCTGCATCTGGGAATTCAAAACCACCCATTTGTTTTTTAGTACCTGCAAGGTCCATAGCAGCATCTTTAGCTATAATGTCCATATCAGATTTTCCAGCATTGTATCTTGCATTAGCTTCGTGAGTTACTTCTACGAAAGTTCTAACCATTCCTGGATTCTCTTTTAAGAATTTGTTGGTTACTGAAGTAATATCAATACCAGCAATTCCAGCTTCTTGAGCTTCGGCAACAGTTAATACTGATGAACCAGCTTCTTGAGCTTTTTTGATAGAAGTACCACCGAATAAACATGCCATAGCAACGTCACCGTTAACTAGCGCTGCAGATCCGTCTTCTGGATTCATATCAACTACTTTCATTTTAGAAATATCAGCTCCTACAACTCTCATTGTTTCTTTGAAAACATAGTCAGCCATAGTTCCTAAAGGAACAGCAACTTTTTGACCATCTAATTTAGTAGCAGCATTCCCTTTATCTATACCTTTAGCTGCAACACAAGTAGTACCGCCCATTCCATATATAACTGCAATATCTACAAGCTTGATAGCTGCTTTAGCATTAACAGCATTTACAAACGGCGTTAAACCTTGTGAGTAAGAGATATCAATATCTCCAGATAACATAGCTTCAGTCATCTCTCCACCTGTTGCAAAGTTTGTCCATTTAACAGGAACTCCTAAAGCATCGTCAAAAGTCTGTTTAACTTTATCTTCCTGGTTTGGAAGAGCCCACTCTAAAAAGAAAGCTACTCTTACTTGATTTGCAGCTGAGTAAGCTACAGAAGCACTTAAAGCAAAAGCAACAATACTTCCTAGTAATAAACTTATTATTTTTTTCATTATTTTCCTCGTTATAATTATTAAGCTTAATGTTGTTATTAAAGAACAAATGCAATTGTTTGACAAGCCAAATTAAAATTTAGTTAAACTAAGCTATTATTCTACTTCTGGTTGTATCGTTTGTTTCAAAGCTATAAAAATATGAATAGATTTAATAAAGGCGATGTTCTAAATAAACATGGGGGGAGATTTCAATAATTACTCATGAGCACATCAGGCAGAACAAAGATACCGAATTCTTTACAAGAATACTGGATGCCCTTTACATCCAATAGAGATTTTAAAGATAATCCAAGATTAATTACAGAAGCAAAAGGAGTTTATTTAAAAGACCATCATGGGAGAACACATATAGATGCAAGCTCAGGACTATTCTGCAATCCTTTAGGCCATGGAAGAAAAGAAATTATAGAAGCAGTTACAAATCAATTAGAGCAACTTGATTATGTCCAACCTTTCCAACAAGGTTTTGGAGGATCATTTGAGTTAGCAGCAAAAATTGCAAAACATACTCCTGGGGATTTAAATAGAATTTTTTATACAATTTGTGGTTCATCAGCTGTTGAATCGGCAATTAAAATTGTAATTGCATATCATAAAGCAAAAGGACAAGGGCAAAGATTTCGTTTTGTTGGGAGAGAACGAGCTTATCACGGTATGAATATTGGAGCTACTTCTGTTGGAGGAATGGTAAACAATGTAAAAACTTTTGCTAGTATATTAATGCCGGGGGTAGTGCATATGCGTCATACGCATCTTCCTGAACATAAATTTGTTAAAGGTCAACCAGAAACAGGAGTTGAGCTAGCAAATGATTTGGAACGAATTGCAACCAATTTTGGTGCAGAAAATATAGCGGCTTGCATTGTTGAACCAACAGCTGGTTCTACTGGTACATTAGTTCCACCTAAAGGATATTTAAAACGGTTACGAGAAATATGCGACAAACATGGGATTATATTGATTTTTGATGAGGTAATAACTGGTTGGGGTCGAATGGGTTCAGTATTTGCTTCTCAAGAATTTGGTGTAACACCGGATGTAATTACAATGGCAAAAGCAACAACTAATGGGGTTGTTCCTATGGGAGTAGTAGCTGTCAAAGAAGAAATTTATAACGCAGTAATGGATGCATCTCCAAAAGGTGCAGTTGAGTTATTTCATGGATATACTTACTCAGGAATACCAATAGCGGTTGCCGCCGCTCTTGCGGTACAGGATATATTTGAGAAGGAAGATATTTTTAAAAGAGCTAAAGAATTATCACCATATTTTTTGGACGGTTTATTTTCATTAAAAGATCTTGATTGCATAGAAAATATAAGAGGACATGGGATGATGGGTGGAATTGATATAAAAGTTAAAGAAAAACCAGGCAAAGCTGGATTTGCTTGTTTTAAAGCATGTTATGAAGCTGGAGTAAATTTTAAAGCTACAGGCGATTGTTTGATTATAGCACCAGCATTTGTATGTGAAAAAAAACATATAGATGAAATTTTCGAAAAACTTCGTATTGGTATCAAAAACTACATGAAAAAATAATCATGCGTTTTGGTGTACCAAAAGAAATTAAACCGCAAGAAAACAGAATTGGTTTAACACCTAATAGTGTGAAAATTCTAACTTCTAATGGACATGAAGTTTTAGTAGAAAATAATGGTGGATTTGAAGCTGGTTTTGATAATGATGAATATAAAAAAGCTGGCGGAAAAATTGTCAACAAAGCTGAAGATATATTTAACGACTCAGAAATTATTGTAAAAGTAAAAGAACCTCTAGGCAATGAAATTGCCATGATTAGAGAAAATCAAATAGTATTTACTTATCTTCATTTAGCTGCAGCCAAAAATTTAACACAGGAATTGATTAAATCGAAGTCTGTTTGTATTGCTTATGAAACAGTCACAGATGTTAATGGCAAATTACCTTTATTAGCACCTATGAGTGCAATAGCTGGAAGAATGTCAATTCAAGCAGGAGCACATTCTTTAGAAAATAATCAAAAGGGTAGAGGTTTATTATTAGGAGGTGCTCCTGGAGTAGCTCCAGCAAAAGTAGTTATACTAGGTGGTGGTGTAGTAGGTGAAAATGCTGCTTTAATTGCAACAGGTATGAAAGCCAAAGTTTATGTAGTTGATAAATCTGCCAAAAGATTAGATCAACTAAAAGGAATTTTTGGTGACAAAATTACCCCAATGCTTACTGAAAAAATTGATTTAAAAAAATTAATTTCAGAATGTGACTTACTAATTGGAGGTGTTTTAATACCAGGAGCAGAAGCTCCGAAATTAGTGAGCAAAGATATGATAAAACTTATGAAAAGAGGTTCTGTTGTTGTAGATGTTGCTATTGATCAAGGTGGTTGTGTTGAGACAAGCAAACCAACTACCCACGCTAATCCAACATATATTGTTGATGATGTCGTACATTATTGTGTTGCGAATATGCCAGGAGGTGTTCCAAGAACTTCGACACTTGCTTTAAATAAAGCAACACTTCCTTATCTAACTAAGTTGGCTGATAAGGGTTATAAAAAGGCTCTTAAAGAAGATAATAATTTTTTATCAGGTTTGAATATTTATAAAGGTCAAGTAACCTACAAAGCGGTTGCCGATACCTTTGGTCACAAATATATTTCTCCTAGCGAAGCTATATCAAATTAATTAGTATATTTTAATGAAAAAAGAGTTACCAAAGAACAGCAAGGTTGTAATTATTGGTGGTGGTATAGCAGGTTGTTCAGTTGCTTATCATTTAGCAAAATATGGTTGGAAAAATGTAGTTCTCCTAGAAAGAGATCAATTGACTTCAGGGACTACTTGGCATGCCGCCGGATTAGTAAGTCAATTAGGACCTTCAGCAGCTGTTACTAAAATAAGAAAATATACAACAGATTTATATAAAGAATTGGAGAAAAAAACTGGTTTTTCTGCTGGTTTGAAGTTAAATGGCGCATTGTCCATTGCAACCACAAAAGAACGATGGCAGGAATTACAAAGACAAGCAACTACAGCTCAATTGTTTGATGTATATGTAGAAGTATTAAACATTGATCAAATAAAAAAAATTTATCCAATAATAAATGAAAAAGACATACTCGGTGGTATTTTTATGCCGGGAGATGGTCAAGCGGATCCAATTGGAGTTACTAATTTATTGGCTAAAGCAGCAAAAGAATTAGGAGTTCAAATATTTGAAAAAAGTCCTGTTGAAAAAATTATAGTTAAAAATGGAAGAATTTCTGGAGTTAAAGTTAACAATCAAATAATTGAGTGTGAGTATTTAGTTTTGGCTACTGGAATGTGGTCAAGGCAAATAGGCGAAGATCTAGGAGTAAGTATACCTTTATATCCAGCAGAACATTTTTATATTATTACAGAGCCAATAAAAGATTTACCTAAAGATTTACCAGTTTTAAGAGATTTTGATGATAGTTTATATTTAAAAGAAGATGCGGGTAAATTATTAGTTGGAATTTTTGAAGGAAAATCAATACCAGCTTTTAGTAAAACAAATAGAGTTCCCAACGATTTTTCATTTGGGGAATTTCCAGAGAATTTTGATCATTTTGAACCATATTTAGAATCATCATTTAAAAGAGTACCACTATTAGAAAACGCAGGAATCAGGAAATTTTTTTCTGGACCAGAATCTTTTACTCCAGATACAAATACTTTATTAGGGGAAGTTCCTGAAATTAGAAACTTTTTTGTCTGTTGCGGATTTAATAGCATTGGAATTGGAAGTGGTGGAGGTGCTGGAAAAGTAACAGCTGAATGGATGATAAATGGTCATATTAATGAGGATCTATTTATATATGACATAAAAAGATTTCAAAAATTTCATTCTAAATTAAAATTTATTACAGAAAGAATAACTGAAACGCTAGGGGATTTATATGGAATGCACTGGCCATATAAACAACATAAAACATCCAGAAATCAAAAACTGTTTCCTTATCATGAAGAATTAAAAAAAGCGGGAGCTTGTTTTGGAGTATCCTCAGGATATGAAAGACCATTGTGGTTTGCATTAAATAATAAAAAACCAGAATTTAAATATAGTTATAATTACCAAGATTGGTATCCGGCGGTAGAATTTGAAACAAAAAATGCAAGAAAAAATGTAGGCTTATTTGATCTTACTGCTTTTTCTAAATATGATTTAAAAGGGCAGAAAACTCATAGTGAGCTACAAAAAATTTGTACAGCAAACATCAAAGATGAAATTGGAAAAACTACTTATACTCAAATGTTAAACAAAGACGGAGGAATAGAAGCAGATTTAACAGTAGTTTGCATGGATAAAAATTATTTTAGAATTATTAGTTCTGCAGCAAACAGAGAACATGATAAATTTCACATTTTAAAATATTTATCTAAAGAAGTAAAATTTAATGATGTAACTGATGAAATAGCATGTCTTGGTGTATTTGGTCCAAAAAGTAGAAATTTAATGTTAATGCTATCGAATGATGATTTTTCTAATGAAAATTTTAAATTCGGTACAAGTAAAAAAATTACAATAAATAATAAAGAAATTTGGGCACAAAGAATATCTTATGTGGGAGAATTAGGTTTTGAACTTTATATTAAAATGAATGAAGCAAAAGAAATTTATAATGTAATAGTTGAGAAAGGCAAGGAATTTAATCTTTCTAATTGTGGCATGTATGCAATGGATACAATGAGAATGGAAAAGGGATATCTACACTGGGGACACGATATCACACCTGAAGAAAACCAATATGAAGCTGGATTAAGATTTGCAATTAGTTACAAAAAAAATATTGATTTCATTGGTAAAGATGCTCTCCTTAAAATCAGGGATCAAAAACTTAAAAAGAAATTTGTTATTTTAAGTTTAAAAAATAATAAACCAGGTTTCCCTTTATTGCTTCATGATGAACCTATTTTATGTGAAGGAAAAATTATTGGAAGAACTACGTCAGGAAACTATTCTTTTAACTATAAAAAGAATATGGCCTTTGGTTACATCAATTTAAGTTTTGAGGTGAACTCATTCATAGGCAAATTTCTGGAAATTGAAGTGGAAAAATCCAAATATGAAAGTAGTATTGAAACGCAGCCCTTACATGATCCAGAAAACAAGCTTTTAAAAGGTTAACAATCCATCAAGAATTTTTGCAAACTTGATAACTATTTTAATTAAAAGTTAGATATTACTGAAAAAATATTAATAGATTACAAGTCTTGATTGATTTTTAATCTTTCACATGCTTAAATATAGGTATGCAAAATGTAAATAGAAAAGAGAGTCATTCACGAAATTTCAATTCTTATGTAGATAAAGAAAGGAAATGGAAAATTAAAAAAGGTGATGTTCATGATTTAATGCAAAGATTAAAAAAGAATGAACAAAAAAAAAACAAGGAAAAATTTTTTTTTGTGATATCAGCAATTGGTTTTCTTATCATTTCCGGTGTTATTTTTTCATTTTAAAGTTTATTTTTAACTAAAATTTTGAGTTTTGAAGAAAAACACTTTCCAAACAAAAGCATTTCTTTTTAAAAAATGAAGATTCTCTTTATAAGTAATATAAATGAAAAAAAAGGTAGGTTGAATGATTACATGTCAGATATACTTTTGCATGGGTTAAGGGAGATATACGGAGATAGTGTAATTGATTATCCTGGAGTTTGGTATATGTATCCTGAGGAGGTAAAGAGGATAAAATATGATATTAATAATCTTTGGGGCAAGGGATTTACACTATATAACTTATTATCGAATTATCACAAAATTGACAGAACAGATATAGAAAAAAAAATTAAAACAAATTATTTTGATTTTATAATATTTGGTTCAATACACAAATCTAGACTTTTTTTTAGTGAAGCTATTAATTCTAAAAGTAAAATTATATTTGTTGATGGTGATGATCATCAATTTATTGATAAGCAAATAACAAAAAATGGAGTGTATTTTAAAAGAGAATTAGTTTCAGATTATGTTACAAATGTTTACCCGATAAATTTTGCAATACCAAAGGAAAAAATTGTCCAAACAATAAATTCAAAACCAATAAATCTTTTATCACCAATAATACCTGGTAAAAATTCTTCCCAAATATATAAAAATGAGCAAGATTATAATCAAGTTTATCAAAATAGTATATTTGCACTTACTTATAAAAAAATTGGTTGGGATTCTTTAAGGCATTATGAAATTTTAATGAATGGATGTATCCCTCTTTTTTTTAATATTAATCATTGTCCTGAAAAAACTTTAACAAAATTGCCAAAACAAATGCTTTTTGATATTTTTAATCAATATTCGTGGATATTAAATCAATTCTTTCCCACAAAGATTTATAAATTAAAATTTTTGTCAATTGAAAAATTTTTTTTGTTTTTTAATAGTTTGTTTAAGAAAAAAAATACTGGTATTTCTTTTATTAACACTTATCCTGAAATAGTTGAAATAAAAGAAAAATTAATTAACTATACCAAAAAAAATTTAACAACTAAAAATGTCGCAAAAGATATAATTTCTGACACACTTAAATATTACTTATGATAAATTGGGGAATAATTGGCCTAGGAAAGATGGCAGACAGATTTGCTAGTTCAATAAATGAAGTTAAAAATGCAAATTTATTGGCAATCGCAAGTAAAAGCGTTGAACGTCTTAAAAATTTTGGAGATCTGTATAATATCGAAAACAAGTTTAGATTTAATTCTTACGAAGAATTCTTAAACTGCACTCAAATCAATTCAATTTATATCTCTACACTTAATAATACACATGCTGATATTATTTTAAAAGCTACTCGAGCAAAAAAAAATATACTATGTGAAAAACCAGTTACGACTAATTATTCAGATGCAATTAGAGTTTTTGATGAATTAAATAAATCAAATATTTTTTTTTTAGAGGCTATAGCATATCGTACTCATCCACAGACCAAATTAGTAATAAATAAAATTATTCAAGGAGAAATAGGTGATGTTAAGACAATTGATACAACATTTGGATTTTCGCACCGTAAATTTGATCCTCATTCAAGACTATTTGATCCAAAACTAGGTGGTGGAGCAATTTTAGATGTTGGTTGTTATCCAGTTTCTTTTTCAAGTTTGATAGCCAATATAAAAGAGAAAGACAAATTGGTTGAACCAGAGATTTTGGATGTATCGGGTTCTTTGTGCAGCACAGGTGTTGAAGATTGCGCTTATGTTACTTTGAAATTTAGTAATAAAATTATTGCCACAGTAGGGACTGCTATTAGATTAAACATGAAGAACCAAACATTAATCACAGGAACAAAGGGGAGTATTTTGATAAATACGCCTTGGCTTCCTGAAAAAAAAAGTTTGATTGAGATAAAAATAAATAAAAGATATTACAAAACATTTGTTAATTCAAAAAAAAGTATTTTTGCTAATCAAATACATGTAGCCAGCCAATTAATTTTAGATGATAAAAAAGAAGGAAAGTTTCCGGCTATGACCTGGAAAAGTTCCCTTAACAATATGCTTATTCTAGATAAATGGAAGGAAAAATTATTTGAAAAATTAAATTAACTTCAGTTTTTTTCTTTGAATTAATTTATTATTAAAATTAGATTTTTTTAAATATTTATTGTAATTTTTTTTTAATTTTTTCCAATCTTTGTCTATGATTGAAAACCAAGCAGTATCTCTATTTCTTCCTTTAAATATAAACATTTGTCTAAAAATTCCTTCAAATTTAAAACCTAATCTTTTTGCAGCATTTTTTGATGCAGAATTTAAATTATTACATTTCCACTCATATCTGCGATTACCCAAAACCTCAAAAGTATTTTTCATCATTAGATACATCGTCTCTGTTCCTTCAACAGTATTTTGTAAAATAGGAGAATAATTTATATGACCCACTTCTATTGAGCCATGTTCTGGTATTATTCTTAAATAACTTGCCATACCACAGTATTGCTTATGTTTTTTTGAATAAATTGCATAAAAAAACGGATCTTTATTTAAACAGAAAGATTTTAACCATTTTTTAAAACTTCCATAACTTTTAAATGGTCCATAAGGTAAATAGTTCCATATTATATTTTTTTTATCTAAAGAAAAATTTTTAAATAAATTTTTGGCATGTTTTTTTATATTTAAAGGTTCTAAGTGACAATATTTCCCCAGTAATTTTTTTTTAGAAGGTAATTTAGCTTTTCGGAAATTTACAGGATAACCAATTTTTTGTTTCATAATTTTATTTCATCACCAACAAAAATTTTTCCATCATTTAGTATTTTGCACCTTAATCCACCTTTATGCAAAAGTTCTTTAATTGAATTTTCTTGATTTAAAGTTTTTTGTAAATATTTACATGGCCTACATAAGTCGTGAGCTTTTAGTTTTATATTTCCAACGAAAAATTCTCTGCCTACCAAATCATTAAGTTTAGTACCTCGAGTAACAATATTGCTTCTAAATTCTTCTGGGGAAATAGACGTATTGGTTATCTTATTATAGTAATCGATATTTTCAATTTCGATAAGCGTAATTTGCTGTCTTCCTTTATTATCAAGTTTATAATGTCTATAATTAACTAATCCCTTACCCGCAATTACCTCTACCTCTTTAACGCTCTTCACTTTTTTGCCATGATCTTCAGCAATACAAATATTATGGACTTTCCCCATAATTTAGATGAATTAACAGAAAAATAACCAATATTATATAAAAAATTCCCTTGAAAATAGTTTAGGTTTGTTTATGTTTCTGCTTTATGGCGAGAGGGAGAAGATCAAAAAGAATTCGTGGTAGTGGTGGCAGTAATAAGAAACTTCCACTTAACCAGCTGATACCTTTAGGTATACAGCATGTATTGGCGATGTTTGCTGGAAACATTACTGTTCCAATAATTATTGCAGGCATTTTTGGACAAACTACTGACGAAAAGATTTTTTTAATTCAAATGGCATTATTTGTTGCTGGAGTAGCAACAATAATACAAACAGTAGGTTATAAAAATATTGGTTCAAGACTACCAATTATTCAAGGAACAAGTTTTGCTTTTATTCCAGTAATGGCACCCTTTGCGAAAGTAGGTTTAGGAGTAGTTTTTACCGCAGCATTTATAGGAGGAATTTTCCAAATCTGGATTGGTAGAATGTTAAAACCAATCAGGCATATGTTTCCACCATTAGTAACAGGAATCGTTGTGTTAATGATTGGCGTTAGTCTTCTTAAAGTTGGATTTATGTATGCGGGTGGTGGTGGATGGCTAATGAATAACAAACCTGAAATTTTTGGAAATGCTAATCATTTAATTATAGCTTTTACAGTTTTAATAGTTGCACTTATAGCTCACCAAAAAGGAAAAGGAATGGTCTCTTCAGCTTCAATTTTAATCGGGATGGTTGCTGGCTATATAGTAGCAATGTTAATGGGAATGATTAACTATGGAAAAATAACTTCTGCAGCCTGGTTTGCAATGCCAATGCCTTTTCAATATGGAATAGCATGGGATACTGCAGCTGTTGTTTTGATGCTGTTTATGGCTATTGTAACTACAATTGAAACCATTGGAGATATAAGTGCTACGACAATGGGGGGAGCAAACAGAGAAGCAACAGATAAAGAATTGTCAGGTGGTATTATGGCTGATGGACTTGGTACTGCTTTTGGATCAATTTTTAACGCTATGCCAAATACTTCTTATTCACAAAACGCTGGCCTAGTTGCGTTTACTGGAGTTATTAGCAGACACGTAGGTACCGTTGCTGGTATAATGTTAATTTTGTTAGGACTATTTCCAAAACTTGGTGGAATTATTGCTGCAATGCCAGAATCGGTAATTGGTGGTGCGGCTATCATCATGTTTGGTTTAATCACAGCGGCGGGTATTAAGTTAATTTCACAATCTGAAATGAATCAAAGAAACATTTTAATATTAGCTTTGTCACTTTCTTTTGGTATTGGTATGTCTTTGCTTCCACAATTTGTTGCTCAGATACCTGATTTTGGAATTAAATTAAAACTACTGTTAACAACCGGATTAATTCCTGCAGGATTATTAGCATTTATTTTAAACACTACACTTCCTAAAAAGTAATAAATAATTTATAAAGTTGACTAATTAAAAGCAACAAATGAAATGTTGCTATAGAGTTGGGCAATTGGCGGAACTGGCAGACGCGTATGATTTAGGATCATATACCGCAAGGTGTGTGGGTTCGACTCCCTCATTGCCCACCAATGTTTGTGTGATTTATAATATGTTATATAAAAAGTTATGAAAGTAACAATAGATTCAAAAAAGGGGTTGAAGACCAATCTAAAAGTGATCATTGATAAAAAAACAATCAGTGATCAAATTACTGGCAGATTTGAAGAATTAAAGAAAAATGTAAATTTAAAAGGATTTAGACCAGGTAAAGTGCCTGTAGAAATCTTAAAAAGACAATTTGGGAAAGTTGTTTATGGAGAAGTTCTTGATAAAGTTTTAAAAGAGTCTTCTACGAAAGCTTTAGAAGATAATAAAATTAAAGTTGCTGGTCAGCCTCAAATAGATCTTAAAAGTCACGGTGAAGACAAGGATCTAGAATATACAATTCATGTTGAGCAATTACCTAAAATAAAAATAAAAGGAATAGAAGAAGTTAAAATTGTGAATTATGAAATTAAAACTTCTCAACATGATGTTGATAAAAAAATAAAAGAAATTGCAAAAAATCAACATAATTTTAAAGACATCAAACAAGGGGAAAGTGCTAAACAAGGAGATCTTGTTGTTTTTGATTACAAGGCAACAATTGAAGGAAAAGATTTTGAGGGAGGAGAAGGTAAAAATACTCAAGTTATTTTAGGAAAAGATTTATTTATTAAAGATTTCGATAAACAGTTAATGGGTGTAACTAAAAACAGTGATAAAATAGTATACGTTACTCTGCCAGAAAATTATCCACATAAAGAGTATTCAAATAAAAAAGCTAAATTTTTTTGTAAAATTATAAATATAAAACAAACGCATGAAGTTAAAATTGATGATGAATTTGCGAAAACTATTGGTGCAAAAAATTTAAATGATTTAAAGACAATTGTTTCAAAACAAATTAAAAATCAGTACAAGACTACTCTAGATACAATCACTAAAAAAGAGATTCTAGATCAATTGGATAAATTTAAAGATATACAAATTCCAGAAAGCCTTATTAAACAAGAAGTAGAACTCATTACTCAGGGAATGAAAAATGAAGAAATTGAAAAAAGTCAAAAAACACATGAAATGACAGCAAAAAAGAGAATTAAAGTTGGTTTAATTTTAAATGAGTTCGGAGAACAAAATAATTTAAAAGTTGGCGAAGAGGAAGTAAAAAGAGAAATTCAAAAACAAATTCAAATGATGCCCGGTCAATCAAAACAAGTGACAGAATATTATCAAAAAAACGTTTCAGCGGTTGAAAGTTTGCGAGGAGGAATTTATGAAGATAAAATTATTTCTTTGATAAAGGAAAAGGCTAAATCCACAAATAAAATTCTGTCTATAAAAGAGGCAGATGAAATTATACTAGATCAAGGTAAAAAACCCAGTAAGCAAACTCTAACACAACAGAAAAACCAAAACACTGCAACAAAAAAACAACATAAAACAAAAAAAGTTAGCAAAAAGTAATTACTAGTTGTATAAGAATCGAATCGCAATATGACTGATAAAATTCAAGAGCACATGAATAATCTGATTCCAATGGTTGTTGAACAATCAAACCGTGGCGAAAGAGCTTATGATATATATTCTAGGCTTTTAAAGGAAAGAATAATTTTTTTAGTTGGTACAATTAATGACAATGTTGCAACTTTAATAACTGCGCAGTTGTTATTCTTAGAATCAGAGAATCCTAAAAAAGAAATTTTTTTCTACATTAATTGTCCCGGGGGATTAGTTACTGCTGGGTTAGGTGTTTATGATACTATGCAATACATTAAATCACCAGTTTCCACTTTGTGTATTGGTCAGGCATCTTCTATGGGTTCTTTTCTTTTAGCTGCAGGAGAAAAAAATAAACGATTTTCACTTCCAAACTCTAGAATTATGGTCCATCAACCTTCTGCAGGCTTTCAAGGACAAGCTACCGATATTGAAATCCATGCAAATGAAATTATGTTACTAAAAAAAAGATTGAATGAAATTTATTCAAAGCATACAGGACGTACTGTTGAAGAAATTAAAAATGCCCTTGAACGAGATAAATTTATGACACCCCAAGAAGCAAAACAATTTGGATTAATAGATAAAGTTGTAGCAAAAAGAGATTAGACCCCTACATTTAGTTCTATATGCAACACATACTTGATTATGATCTATCACATATAATAAAGTGGTTGAATTGATTCGTTAAAAATTTATGAGCAACAAAAATAATAAAAATATTCTTTACTGTTCTTTTTGTGGAAAAAGCCAGCATGAAGTTAAAAAGCTTATAGCGGGTCCAACAGTATTCATTTGTGATGAATGTGTTGAACTGTGTATGGACATTATTAAAGAAGAAAACAAAGATACATTAGTTAAATATCAAGAAGGAGTTCCTTCTCCCAAAGAAATTTGTAATGTATTAGATGAATATGTTATTGGTCAAAAGCATGCAAAAGAAGTTTTATCAGTGGCCGTTCACAATCATTATAAGCGATTAAATTATGAAACAAAAAACAATAAAGAAGTAGAATTAGCGAAATCCAACGTATTATTAGTTGGACCTACAGGTTGCGGAAAAACTTTGTTAGCTCAAACATTGGCAAGAATATTAGATGTGCCGTTCACTATGGCAGATGCTACTACTCTTACAGAAGCAGGTTATGTTGGAGAAGATGTAGAAAATATAATTTTAAAACTTTTACAAGCTGCCGATTATAACGTTGAAAAGGCACAAAGTGGAATTGTTTATATTGATGAAGTTGATAAAATAAGCAGGAAATCTGAAAATCCTTCTATCACAAGGGATGTATCAGGTGAAGGAGTTCAGCAAGCTTTACTTAAAATCATGGAAGGAACAATCGCTAGTGTACCTCCGCAAGGAGGAAGAAAACATCCTCAGCAAGAATTTTTACAGGTTGATACAACCAATATTTTATTTATTTGTGGCGGAGCCTTTGCTGGTTTAGATAAAATTATTTCTCAACGAAACAAAGGAACTTCAATTGGTTTTGGTGCTGAAGTTAGAAGTGCGGATGACAAAAAAGCTGGAGAAGTTATTAAAACTTTGGAACCAGAGGATTTGTTAAAATATGGTTTAATTCCAGAATTTATTGGTAGAATGCCAATAGTTGCTACACTTGGAGATTTAGATGAAAAATCGTTAGTAAAAATTTTAAAAGAACCAAAAAACTCACTAATTAAACAGTATCAACAAATTTTTAGATTTGAAGGGGTAAAACTAACTTTCGTAGATGAAGCGTTATCTGGGATTGCAAAAAAAGCAATTACAAAAAAAACTGGAGCAAGAGGACTACGTAATATACTTGAATCTCTCCTTTTGAAAACAATGTTTGATTTACCAAGTCAAGAAAACGTAGAAGAAGTTATTATTGATCAAACAGTGGTAGCAGCTAAAATTGAACCTATTATTGTTTATTCTAAGAACAAAAATAAAACGGAAAAATCCTCAGCAGCGTAGATTTTTGTTGAAATATTCATAATTATAACCATATTTGAGTAATGGATAATGAAAATATATACCCTTTATTGCCATTAAGAGACGTTGTTGTATTTCCTCATATGATGGTTCCTTTATTTGTTGGAAGGGAAAAATCAATTACTGCATTAAATGAGGTAATGAAAAGTGATAAAAAAATTATATTGGTTACCCAAAAAAATTCTGAAATTGATGATCCAGGGAAAGATGATATTTTTATTTATGGATGTGAATGTTCAATCCTTCAGTTACTTAAATTACCTGATGGCACTGTAAAAGTATTAGTTGAAGGGAATAAGAGAGTTAAGATTTTAGACTTCAGTGAGAAAGGTGAATTTATAACCTGTAAAATATCGTATTCGGAAGATGTTCTAAACGAAAAAGATGATCTTTATCCACTGGCAATAACCGCTTTACGGAGACTTGAAAAATTAAGTACTATTAATAGAAAGGTTTCAATCGAAACTCTAAACAGCTTAAAGTTATTAAAGGATCCTTCTCAAATTATTGACAATATAGCGTCCCATTTAAATGTTTCAATTTTAGAAAAGCAGCAGTTATTTGAAATTTTAGATGTTAAGAAAAGAATTAATAATATCATTGAAATTCTGGATCATGAAGTAAGTATTATTGGTGTTGAGAAGCGAATTAGAGGTCGAGTTAAAAACCAAATGGAGAAAACACAAAGAGAGTATTATTTAAATGAACAATTAAAGGCAATTCAAAAGGAACTTGGCGAAATTGAAGAAGGTAAAGATGAAGCAAGCAGTCTTCATAGGGCTATAATAAAGGCAAAGATGCCAAAAGACATAACAAAAAAGTGTTTATCGGAACTAAAAAAACTAAAATCAATGAGCCCAATGTCTGCTGAGGCTACTGTAGTTAGAAATTATTTAGACTGGATGATTGATCTGCCTTGGTACAAAAAAAATAAGGTTTACAATGATTTAAATAAAGCCACAAAGATTTTAGATGAAGATCATTATGGTTTGGAAAAAGTTAAAGAAAGAATAATTGAATATTTAGCAGTTCAACAGAGAATAGATAAAATTAAGGGACCCATATTATGTTTGGTTGGTCCTCCAGGAGTTGGAAAAACATCTCTTGGAAAATCTATTGCAAGAGCAACGGGTAGGCAATTTGTAAGAATGTCTTTAGGTGGTATCAGAGATGAAGCTGAGATCAGAGGACACAGAAGAACCTATATAGGATCTTTACCCGGCAAAATTGTGCAACAAATGAAAAAAGCTGGTACTAAAAATCCACTTTTTCTACTGGATGAAATAGATAAAGTGGGAGCAGACTATAGAGGAGATCCTTCTTCTGCATTATTAGAAGCTTTGGATCCTGAACAAAACTGTTCTTTTAATGATCATTATTTAGAAGTTGATTATGATTTATCAGATGTAATGTTTGTCACGACTGCCAATACATTGAATATTTTGCCTGCACTTTTGGATCGATTAGAAGTTATAAGAATTCCTGGTTATACTGAAGATGAAAAAGTAAATATTGCAAATAACTATCTTCTTCCAAAACAAATTAAATATAATGGAGTTAAAGAAGGCGAGTGGAATATAGCAAAAAATACGATGCAAGAAGTAATTAGAAATTATACTAAAGAATCTGGAGTTAGAAATTTAGAAAGAGAAATATCAAAACTTGCAAGAAAAACAGTCAAAAAAATTGTAGCTGGAGAAGGAAAGAAAATTGATATTAACCCGGACAATTTATCAAATTTTTTAGGTATTAAAAAATTTAAATTTGGTGAAATTGAAACTGAAGACAAAATTGGAATTGCGACCGGACTGGCTTGGACTGAGTATGGTGGTGAAATTTTAAAAATAGAAACAGTTCATATGCCAGGAAAAGGGAAAATGCAAATTACAGGTAAACTTGGGGATGTTATGCAAGAATCAGTAAAAGCAGCAAAATCTTATGTTAGATCGAAAAGCCTAGATTACGGTATTATTCCACCATTATTTGAAAAAAATGACTTTCATATCCATGTTCCTGAAGGAGCTACACCAAAAGATGGTCCGTCAGCTGGCATTGGAATGGTGACATCAATTGTGTCATCTATAACAGGAATTCCAGTTAGAAAAGATATAGCGATGACAGGAGAGGTAACTTTAACAGGGCAAGTATTACCAATCGGAGGTTTAAAAGAAAAACTAATTGCTGCACATAGGGTGGGAATTAAAGAAGTATTAATTCCTAAAGATAATGAAAAAGATTTACCAGAAATTCCAGCAAAAGTTAAAGAAGATATTAAAATAACAACCGTTTCATCTGTTGATAATGTTTTAAGATTAGCCCTAACAAAAGAACTTAAACCTGTAGATTGGGTAGAAGTCGAAACATTGCCTAAGTCTGATAAAGATGACAAAACTCCAGCACAAACACATTAGTTGTCAATAAATATTTACTCAGTTTAATGAGTTTAAAAATAAATGACATTTCAATTCAAGGTTATGAACGGGTTATTCACGCAACAAATAATACTACAAATTTAAATTGTATTATTGGAATTCATAGTACAAAACTAGGTCCTGCTTTAGGAGGAGTGAGAAGTTGGTTTTATAATAATTTTAATGAGCATTTAAATGAAGTCCTTCGTCTTTCAAAAGCAATGAGTTTAAAAAATAGTATTTGCGGAATAAATTTTGGTGGGGGTAAAGCTGTTATAAATTTAAATGGTATAAAAAAAACTTCCGAACTTTATGAGTCATATGGTGAACTCGTAGATCAGTTAAATAATACATATATTACTGCTGGTGATGTGGGAACTTCAATGGAAGATCTAATTTCAATTAATAAAACAACAAAATATGTAAGTGGCATAAAACTTGAAACATCTGCTCCAACAGCGAAAGGGATTTTTGATGCAATAAATGTGATATATAAATTTTTGACTCACAAAGAATTGAGAGAATCTACGATCGCTATTAGTGGTATAGGTAAAGTTGGAAGCAAGTTATCAAAACTTTTATTTAAAAAAAATGTAAATTTAATTGTTTCAAATATTGGCAAGGATGCAATAGATAATTTGAGACAAAAGAAAATATTATTCAAAGAATATGATATAAATTTAATTTTTGAACAAAAATGCGATATCATTTCACCCTGTGCTCTGGGTGGAGCAATTAATTCGCAAATTAAAAAAAAATTAAAATGCAAAGCAATTGTTGGTGCAGCTAATAATCAACTAGATAAACCAGAAACGGCAGTATGGTTAAAAGAAAACAATATCTTTTATGCTCCAGATTATTTAGTTAATTCCGGCGGTGTGATCGCAATTTCTTGTGAAATAAATAATACCGAAGATAGATTGAACGATCAATTAAATAAAATTAGTGAAAAAGTTTTATCATTATTAAATGAATCTAAAAAAAGCAGTTTATCAACTGATAAAATTACCGAAAATTTAGCATGGAAAAGAATAAATAGTTAGCAATTTTACTGGTCAAAAATTTCATCTAAATTTTTTTCCATCAGTTTATTTGAGTTTTTAAAATTATTATAAATTTCCAGTAATAAAAAAGAACAATATTTTTTATTTGATAATAACTTTTCAAGCAAAATTGTTAAATCTGATAAATTTTTAAATAATATTTTATCATGAAGGTCACCCCATATTTTTTTACCATCGCTTTGATAGCTTTGTACAATTAAACCACCCGATTCAATAATTTGATTTGATCTAGAATATAAAGATACACTTCCCAACATAGATCCTAGATCTAAACAAATATTTCCTCTATATATTTCCTTTATTTTTTTTATATCATAACTTGAAGGTGATGAGTTGAAAGAAAAAAAACTCCAATCATCACCAATAAGATCTAATTTTTCATTAAATATTTTTTTTATATTTTTAATAATCTCAAACCTCAATAAAAGTTTAATTTTTTTGTATAGATGAAATTTTTTTGTTTCGTTATCCTCTTTGAGAAAATTTTTTTGCCAAAATTTTTTATCATCAATTAGATTGAAATCTTGTAGGATCCTTGATTTGTATTTTTCCCAAATATCTTTTTCTTCAATGCTAGTTTCAATATTTACTCTAGATACGTATATTATTTTTAAAGTATCTTTAACTTGAGTTTTTCTAATATTTATTGGATATATTTGAAAAATTTTTTTATCTTGTAAAAGAGAATTATCAATAGTCACAAAATTGTTATTTAAACTTCTTATATCCGTAGGAATATTTAGAGTAGTTCCTCTCATCCAAAAATTGATACCTTTTGTCTTATCAGTAATTAGAGGTTTTCCATCACATGAAATAGTTTTACCTATTCCTAAGAATAATAATAATTTTGCTATAAAGTGCTTAAAAGGTCCACCCAAATTAAGAATAAAATATTTTCCATAGATTCTGTTACTTAAAAAATTATTTAATTCTTTTTGCCTGTACCTATGCCTAAATGAAAAAAAAATTAATTTCATCAAATTTAAGATGTATTTTTGTATGAAAACTAATAGTAGTATAGGTATGGAAATTCTTCCACTTATTTTCATCTTTTCTAAAAAAGTTTTTGTCTTTCCTCATTTCTTGTAGTATTACTGCGAAGAATTAATTTTAGGGCGGTTAGCTCAGTTGGTAGAGCATCTCGTTTACACCGAGAGGGTCATAGGTTCGAGTCCTTTACCGCCCACCAAGGACCTGTAGTGTAGCGGTTAACACGTCCCCCTGTCACGGGGAAGATCGAGGGTTCGAATCCCTTCAGGTCCGCCACTTTAACTTCTCATTTGATAATAATATTCAGTTATACTGTGACTTTTAAACCCACCATCAACTGAAAAAAGTATTATAATAGCTAAATTATGTTAAGTGAATTTTTACAAAACTATTTTTCAATAATAATTTTTCTGTTTATAGCCACGGGATTAAGTGTAGGTTTTATTTTTTTAAATTTTTTGCTATCACCAAAAAAACCAGATCCTGAAAAATTGTCAGCGTATGAATGTGGTTTTGAGGCATTTGGGGACTCAAGAATAAAATTTGATGTCAGATTTTATCTTGTAGCAATTCTTTTTATCATATTTGATTTAGAAATAGCCTTTCTATTTCCTTGGGCTATTTCCTTAGGAAAAATTGGATTGCTTGGATTTTGGTCAATGATGATTTTTCTTTTTATACTTACAATTGGATTCATATATGAGTGGAAGAAAGGTGCTTTAGACTGGGATTAACGCAATGATAAATATTGAAGATAGACAAAAAAAAATGCCAGGCGAGTTTAAAAAACTGGCTAAAGATTTTGCAGACAAAGGTTTTATTACAACGTCCATGAACAATCTTATAACATGGTCAAGGACTGGATCATTGCACTGGATGACATTTGGTTTGGCATGCTGTGCAATAGAAATGATGCAAACTGCAATGCCTAAATATGATTTAGAAAGATTTGGTGCGGCACCAAGAGCATCTCCTAGACAATCTGATGTAATGATTGTTGCTGGTACACTTGTCAACAAGATGGCTCCAGCACTTAGAAAAGTTTATGATCAAATGCCTGAACCTAGATATGTAATATCTATGGGTAGCTGTGCAAATGGAGGAGGTTATTATTATTATTCTTACTCAGTAGTAAGAGGCTGTGACAGGATAGTTCCAGTTGATATTTATATTCCAGGCTGTCCACCTACAGCAGAATCTTTGATGTACGGAATTTTACAACTTCAGAAAAAAATAAGACGAGAAGGCTCAATCGAAAGGTAAAGTCTTAATGACAAATGAACTTCAAAATTTAGAGAAAGTTATTAATTCTAGTTTAGCCACTGGAGTCAAGTTATCAACTATTAGATTTAATCAGTTAACAATAGAAGTGGAAATCGAGGATATTAATAAAACCATTTTATTTTTAAAAACTAATGAAAAATGTAAATTTAGGCAGCTAATTGATATAACTGCTGTAGATTATCCAAGAAAAGAAAAAAGGTTTAAATTAGTTTATTTATTACTTAGCCATGAAAATAATATTAGACTAATTATTAATTCTAACATTGATGAAAAAACCACAGTACCATCGATAACTAAAATTTTTCCATCAGCAAATTGGATGGAAAGAGAAGTTTTTGATATGTATGGAATTACCTTTAAAGATCATCCTGATTTAAAGAGAATATTAACTGATTATGAATTTGAAGGATATCCTTTAAGAAAAGATTTTCCTTTAACAGGTCATACAGAGGTTAGATATAGCGAGAATCAAAAAAAAGTAATATATGAATCTGTAAAATTAGAACAAAACTATAGAGATTTTGATTTTGAAACTCCTTGGCAAGGAACAAAATACATTAAAGATCAAATTAAAGATAAAGATTAAGATTTAAGTGGCAAAACAAACTAAAACTTTAAATTTAAATTTTGGACCAGTACATCCTGCGGCACATGGTGTATTAAGATTGATTTTGGAATTAGATGGTGAAGTTGTAGAAAGAGCAGACCCACATATCGGTTTACTTCATAGGGGAACAGAAAAATTAATAGAGCATAAAACATATGTTCAAGCCGTACCATATTTTGATCGATTAGATTATGTGGCTCCAATGAATCAAGAGCATGCCTTTGCTTTAGCTATTGAAAAATTGCTCAACTTAGAAATACCAATAAGAGCACAATACATAAGAGTAATGTTTTGTGAAATAGGAAGAATTTTAAGTCATCTATTGAATGTGACTACCCAAGCCCTTGATGTAGGTGCTCTTACTCCTTCATTATGGGGATTTGAGGAAAGAGAAACACTAATGACTTTTTACGAGAGAGTTTCTGGCTCAAGACTTCATGCAAATTATTTTAGAGCTGGAGGTGTTCACCAAGATTTAACAATGGGCTTAAGTGAAGATATAGAACAATTTTGCAATAGCTTCCCAAAGATAATTGATGATTTAGAAACTCTATTAACAGACAATAGAATTTTTAAACAAAGAAATGTTGATATTGGTATTGTAACAAAACAAGAAGCACTTGATCATAGTTTTTCTGGGGTAATGCTTAGAGGATCAGGGGTTCCATGGGATTTAAGAAAATCTCAGCCCTATGATTGTTATGAGAATATAAATTTTAAAATTCCAATTGGAAAAAATGGCGATTGTTATGACCGATATTTATGCAGAATAGAAGAAATGCGTGTAAGCGTAAGCATTATTAAACAATGTTTAAAGAATATGCCTAAAGGACCCATTAAAACTATTGATGGTAAAATTTCACCACCAAAAAAATCTGAATTAAAAAATTCAATGGAGGCATTAATTCATCATTTTAAATTGTTTAGCGAAGGATACAGAGTTGATCCAGGAGAGATATACACAGCTGTAGAAGCTCCCAAAGGTGAGTTTGGGGTATTTTTAATATCAGATGGTTCAAACAAACCTTATAAGTGTAAAATTAGAGCTCCAGGATTTTCACATTTACAAGCTATGGACTATTTAATTAAAGGACATATGCTTGCCGATGTTCCAGCTGTGCTTGGATCTTTGGATATTGTATTTGGAGAAGTTGATAGATGAGTGTAAAAAAAGTAGCAATAAATCAGCCAGAATTTTTTCATTTTTCGAATGAAAATTTAAGTAAAGCAAAAAAAATAATAAAAATATATCCTGAAGAAAAACAAGCAAGCGCATTAATGCCTTTGTTGTTTTTAGTTCAAAAGCAAAATGAAAATTGGATTCCTTTGGTTGCAATGAAATATTTAGCTAAAATGTTAGATATACCTTATATACAAGTTTATGAAGTTGCTACATTTTATTCGATGTACAATCTTTCTCCAGTTGGAAAATATTTTGTGCAAGTATGTACCACAACCCCCTGCATGATTAGTGGAGCGGGAAAATTAGTTGAAGTATGTAAAAATAAAATTTCTAAGAATCAAAATGAACTTTCGGCAAACAAAATTTGTTCTTGGATGGAAGTAGAATGTTTGGGTGCGTGTGTTAACGCACCAATGCTTCAAATCAACGAAGATTATTTTGAAGATTTAGATAAAGAAACAACGGAGAAAATTATTGATATGATACTAAATGATAAATCTCCAAAAGCTGGTTCTTATAAAAATCGTAAAAGCTCTGAACCTGAGTCAGGAAGAGTAACATTAATAAATTTAAAAGATGCTTAAAGATAACGATAGAATTTTTAAAAACTTATATAATGATTTTGGTTGGCAGATTGAATCAGCAATCAAAATAGGTGATTGGAAAAATACTAAAGAGATTTGTTCCAAAGGGAAAGAATGGATTATAAATGAAATCAAAACTTCAGAGCTGAGAGGTAGAGGTGGAGCAGGTTTTCCTACAGGACTTAAATTATCTTTTACACCTAAAGAACAAGGAACGAGACCTCATTATTTGGTAATAAATGCTGATGAATCCGAACCTGGAACATGTAAAGATAGAGACATTTTAAGATTTGAACCTCAAAAATTAGTAGAAGGATGTTTGTTAGTTTCTTATGCAATTGGAGCACACACTTGTTACATTTATATTAGAGGAGAATTTTTTAGAGAAGGTGAAAGACTTCAGCAAGCTATTAATGAAGCATATGAAAAAAATTTTATTGGTAAAAATGCATGTCATACCGGATGGGATTTAAATATTTATCTACATTATGGTGCTGGAGCATATATTTGTGGTGAGGAAACAGCTTTATTGGAAAGTTTGGAAGGAAAAAAAGGACTACCTAGATTAAAACCACCTTTTCCAGCTTTAGTTGGCCTTTACGGTTGTCCAACAATTGTAAATAATGTTGAAACCATAGCTGTAATTCCAACTATTTTGAGAAGAGGTGCTAAATGGTTTACTTCTTTGGGTAGACCAAAAAACACAGGTACAAAAATATTTTGTATTTCTGGAAACGTAAATTACCCTTGTAATGTTGAAGAAGAAATGGGTATTCCACTAAAACAGCTTATCGAAAAACATGCTGGCGGCGTTATTGGTGGTTGGGATAATCTTCAAGCAGTTATTCCTGGTGGATCATCGATGCCCTTATTACCAAAAAATATTTGCGATACCATAAGAATGGATTTTGACTATTTACTTAATCAGAAAAGCGGATTAGGAACAGCAGCAATAGTGGTTATGAATAAGGATCAAGATATAATTAAATGTATGGCAAGAATTGCAAAATTTTATAAACATGAAAGCTGTGGACAGTGCACACCTTGTAGAGAAGGTGCGGGATGGATGTGGCGTATGCTTGAGAGGATGGCAAAAGGAGAGGCTACCTTAAAAGAAGTCGATTTGTTATTTGATGTAACAAAACAAATTGAAGGACATACTATTTGTGCTTTTGGAGAAGGTTCAGCTTGGCCTGTTCAAGGATTGCTTCGACACTTTCGAAAAGAGATTGAAAGAAGAAACAGTTCTGATCCATTAATAAGAAGAACAAATGTTAAAATACCATATTTAATAGATCAACATTTATTAGAGAAAGAAAATGCCTAAAATTACAGTGAATGAAAAAGAAACTGAGTTCGAAGAAGGTTTAACAGTACTTCAAGTTTGTGAACTGGCTGGAGTTGAAATACCAATATTTTGTTACCATGAAAAA